>JAITFS010000049.1 GCA_031281195.1 Oscillospiraceae bacterium | reverse complement strand
TTTACAGGGTTGCTGGGATGAATGATTATTGCAAGCCCATCCTTTGCTATTTCAATTGTCCACAGGTGTAGTTCACTTTCACGAAGATTTCGAGAAGACATACCAATTGCTGCTGTTTCGTGCTCAACTGCTTGTACACCTGCTGATGAACCCCCACCTTGTACATCAATTACCATTTCAGGTTGTATATGCTCATATTCTTCTACTAGTTTTTCAACATAAGGCTGCACAGAGGTTGACCCAGCTATTACAAACGCAGCTTCCTGATCAGCTCTCCTACATGCTGTCAAAAGCACTATAAGAGAAAGAAATATTGAAATAAAAAGTAGTCTTTTAATCATCCAAATCGTCCTGTTATATAATCTTCTGTTAGTTTATCTTTTGGGTTTATAAACATTTGTGATGTCTCTGAGTATTCATGGAGTCTGCCGATTTTATTTTCATCTATCATCATAAATGCTGACATATCTGAAACTCTTGCTGCCTGCTCCATGTTGTGCGTTACAATTATTATTGTGTATTTTTCTGCGAGTGTTTGCATCAAATCTTCAATTTTCATTGTTGATTGCGGGTCAAGCGCACTGCATGATTCGTCCATGAGCAAAACCTCAGGTTCAACAGCAAGTGCTCTTGCTATACAAAGGCGTTGCTGCTGGCCCATCGCCAACCCTTGCCCCGGTTTGTTTAAGATGTCTTTAAGTTCGTCCCATAAAGCAACCTGCGATAAACTATGCTCAACGATTTCATTAAGCTTACGTTTTCCTCTTATACCATGACGTTTAGGTCCAATGACAATGTTTTCATAAATGCTCATTGGGAATACATTTGGTTTTTGAAAAACCATGCCGATTTTTTGACGTAAAGAAACGACGTCCATATCCTTGTCGTAAATAGGAACATCGTTTAAATATACTTCACCTTCAACTGTAACCCCCGGTATTAAATCATTCATACGATTAAACAATCGAAGCAATGTGGACTTACCACAGCCTGATGGTCCAATAATCGCTGTAATGGCTCGGGCAGGTATATCAAATGTTATATCGCCCAATGCGTGAAACTTTCCATAATACAGATTGACTGATTTCGTACTTATTTTAATGTCATAATCCATAATGCGCTCATACTATCATAGTTATTTTGCTTGTTCAATGTACATTCTGCACAAATATCTATTAATCTTCATCAATAAGTTTTCTACTGCTTACGTGTTTGCCGGTGATTGCAAATACGACCCATTCTGCAATGTTTGTTGCGTGGTCACCAATACGCTCAAAATATTTTGCAATCATAATATAGTCAATAGCTTGCTCACTATTTGCTTGATCTTTTTGAATTAACTCGACTACATCACTTCTGATTTTCTTAAATAAATCATCAACTACATCATCATCATTAATGACTTTTTTAGCTAAAACGAGGTCTCTTTTTACAAATGCGTTGATACTGTCAACTACCATTTTTGATGTAGCATCAGCCATTAGCGGAATGTTATCAAGATTCATGGTGTTCTTTTTGCCGACAATTAGAGATTTTGCAATTTCAGATATATCTGCTGCCTGGTCACCAATACGCTCCATATCAGTTATCATCTTTAGAGCAGATGAAATAAGGCGTAAGTCACGAGCAACAGGCTGCTGTCTGAGTAACAAACGTAAGCATAAGGTCTCGATTTCTTTTTCAATGTTGTCAATATCACGGTCTGCGGCTATTGCTTTTTTTGCCGTTTTCTTATCGTGGTTAATGATAGCATTTGTCGCTCTTTCTATAGATTTTCCTATCATTGTTCCCATTTCGACTAACATGTCGTTTAATTGTAATAACTCTTCATCAAATTTACTTCTCATTTATAAATACCTCCTTTTTGTCAATCATTATAACACATATCATCTTTAAAACAAACTCATCTGACTGGTGTCGGGCAAATCCTTTAAAGCACCAAGCAACCGTAGTTTCTCAACATTATTTTTATTAACCTTTAAACAAGTGCCAAGTATATCATCCGTTGAGATTACTCTTCGTTTTTTGCAAAACTCCATCAGCGAGTTGGCAGCAATAGCACCAAGCCCTGCAATTGATACAAAAGGTGGACGTAAGGTTTTGTCATCAACTATTTTGAATTTTAGTGAATCTGACTCATACAAATCAATATTTGCAAACTCAAAACCACGTTGATAAAACTCGTAACAGGATTCAAGAGTTTCCATTATTTTTTTATCCTTAACGGATATTTTTATATCAGCTCGAAGCTCACGGATTTTTGTTACCACAGTGTTTATACCGCATGTCATAAGCTCTGCATCAAAACGGCCCTTCATACTACGGCGGTAAAAATACGCACTGTAGTATTCCAAAGGTTTATGAACCTTAAACCACGCAACCCTAAGAGCATCCATAACATACGCTGTTGCGTGAGCTTTTGGGAAAAGGTACTCAATCATTTTACAGGAGTTTATATACCAGTCGGGGATATTGTGCGTCCGCATAAGGTTTTCTGCACCCTCCGGGAGACCGTGCTTTTTACTGCGTACCCACTCAGAAATGTTAAACGCAGATTTACTGTCAATTCCTTTAGAAATCAAAAAGTTCATAACATCATCACGGCATGCTACAAGCTCATTGATTGGTTTACCCTCAGAAATCAGAACCTCGGCATTTTTTTGCCAAACAGCAGTACCATGTGAAAAACCCGATATACGAATGAGTGTATCAATATCCTTTGGACTGGTTGCTGCCAGCATATCCCGAACCAAATCAGTGCCAAACTCCGGAACACCAAGAGTTCCGCTTGTACCGATTATCTTATCATTGTCGGGTAGACCAAGAGCCTTAGGTGATGAAAAAATCGCTAATGTTTTTGGGTCATCAAGCGGAATATCTAAAGCATCAACACCTGTCATATCCTTTAACATTCTGAACATAGTCGGATTATCATGCCCCAACATATCAAGCTTGATTAAAATATCACCGGTTCGCTTAAAATCAATATGAGTGGTGATAATGCCTTTATCCTTATCATCAGCAGGGTGTTGCAGAGGTGTAAAGTCAGTAATCTCCATGTCTTGCGGAATTACGATAAAACCACCCGGATGTTGACCTGTCGAGGTTTTGACATCCTCGCACCCTCTGACAAGTCGATTTTCCTCAGCTTTAGTTACACTGCGACCAAAAGCCTCGTTATATTTTTTTACATATCCATACGGAGTTTCTTTAGAAAGGCTTGTAATTGTACCTGCTCTAAACACGTAGTCTGCTCCAAATAAGTCTGTAAAATCCTTATGCGCTTTATCTTGATACTCGCCGGAAAAGTTCAGGTCAATATCAGGTACTTTAGTTCCGTCAAATCCTAAGAACGTTTCAAAGGGTATGTTGAACCCATCCTTTATGTATTTACAACCACAGCTACTACACAGCTTATCAGGCATATCAACACCACAACCATAATGCAAAACATAAGAATCTCCGTTTTCGTCAGAAAACTCGGAAACTCTGCACTTTGTACATCTATAATGTGGAGGTAAAGCATTAACCTCGGTGATTGCCGCAAGAAACGCAATAAATGACGAGCCGACACTTCCGCGCGACCCAACAACATAACCTGCCTTATCTGCTTCAGCTATGACTTTTTGTGCCGCAATATATATAACATCATAATCATAATCCAGTATATCTTTTAGCTCGGTATCAAAACGTTCTTTTACAAAATCCGGAGGATTATCGCCATAAAGTTTCTTAAAATTATCAGTTACCAACTTAGAAAGTAACTCGGCACTACCTTCAAGCTTTGGTGCGTATAGTTTTTTATCATCAGGTAAGGGTTTTATAAACTCGCACATATCAGCGATTTTATTTGGATTTGTAACAACTGCTTCAAACGCAACCTCCTCACCAAGATAAGAAAACTCGTTTAGCATTTCATCAGTTGTGCGGAAAAATAAAGGTAAATCATCATTAGCACTGTCAAAACCCTTGCCGGTGAGGACAATTTTTCTGAAAATCTCGTGTTCAGGATCAAGAAAATGCACATCACATGTTGCGACAAAGGGTTTATTAAGCTTTTTTGCTACTTCAACAACCTTTCTGTTAAAGCTTTTTAAATCCTCTTCACTATCTGCTTTAGGAGGAGAATTATTCTTACCATAAAGCATAAAGTTGTTATTACAGAGAGGTTGAATCTCAAGATAATCATAAAACTCAGCAATACTAAGTAATTCACTGTCGTCTTTTCGTTTTACTACTGCTTTAAGAAGCTCACCACTATCACAAGCTGTGCCGAGAATGAGACCCTCTCGGTGTTGCTCTAAAACACTTTTTAATATAATCGGACGGCTACCGCTATGATTCTCAAGATGGCTGATAGTTACCAATTTATAAAGATTTTTAAGTCCTGTGCGATTTTTTACAAGAATAATTATATGGTTAAATGTTTGTCTTTTCTTTGAGCGTTTTTTTGCAGCAGTTGTTCCTGTATTAGTTGCTGCTGTTTCACCTGTACTGCCCTGTATTGCCTCAGCATCAGAATCAGTTAAATCATCGTCACTGCTTGGATTTATGTCATTTATAAAATAACCTTCCATTCCGTAGATGATTTTGAGGTCGGAGTTTAACTCCTTTACAGTAGTTGCGGCATCCGGGAAGGCTTGAACAACCCCGTGGTCTGTTATCGCTATAGCTTTGTGATTCCACTGTACTGCTCTGCGGACAATATCTTTAATGTCTGAAACAGCATCAGTTGCAGACATTTTTGTATGAACGTGCAGCTCGACACGTTTTTTTTCTGCGTTATCCTGTCTTGGAGTAAACTCATTGATGAAAATATTTTGCGGGTCAAGAGTTAACTCTCCCGTCCGATTATGATGATAAAGCACACCATGTACGGAAATATGCATATCTTTTTTTATTGCTTTGATGATTTTGCTTGCATTATCATCACGCAGAGATTTTCTTACATTTAATGTTCCGGTATAGTCGGTTAGATCAAAGTTTAGTTGCCATGAGTTGAAATTATATTGTTTATTGTCAACATTACAAACCACACCTTTTATTACAACAGTTCCGTCTTCAAGAGCAATATTTTCAATAGCCTTTGGAGTAGCTTTTATAACTCGTCCCATGATAATATTTTTTTTATCCGTAGTTAATTTTGTGTTAGATTGTGAGGATGATTGACCGGATTTTGTAGAGGTTGTTTTACTCTTTGATGGGCTTGAAGAATTTGAATTATTCGGTTCGTTTGAACGGCTTGATATAGATGAATGTAATCTAACAACGGGTAAACCGAGATTTTTTTTCAATACATCCTCCATGATGCTTAGCTCATAAGGAGGAACAGGAGCAGTTAGAGTGATTGCAAGCTCCATCATATTGTCATTTTTCTTCACATAAACAACTCGCGCACCGCTATAATCGGTTGCGAGTCTTTTTTCTTCTCGTAAGAAAGGATATTTTTCATAAAGTGGTGTTTGTTCGCTCAATTATTCGCTCCAGCTTCAATGACCGCAAGTAACTCTGATATCAGCTTGTTCATGGGTGCTTTTTTGATTATTTCTCCATTTGCAAAAATTATTCCTTCACCATGTCCACCTGCGATACCGTAATCAGCTAGTTTTGCCTCACCCGGACCATTTACAGCACAACCCATAACTGCAATTGTCAGATTATGATATAAAAACGGTGGACGATGATGTGGATTTTTTATGCGTAATTTGCTCATTAAAACATTGTCAACTTTACTTTCGAGCATTTTTGTTAGCTCAATGACATCAATATTGCACCTGCCGCAGGTTGGGCACGATATAATATCAATACCCGGTCTTAATCCAATTGATTTTAGAATTGTAACCGCTGCATCGATTTCTCTTTCAGGCTGTTCAGTGAGAGAAACACGAATCGTATTTCCGATACCATCCATCAAAAGAGAACCGATACCGATTGCACTTTTTATTATTCCGGCGTACTCTGTGCCGGCTTCAGTGATCCCAATGTGTAAAGGATATTTTGTCCGCTCGTGCAAAAGACGGTAAGTCTTAACCGTGAGCGGAACATTAGAACCCTTTGCAGAAATCCAAATATTGTCAAAATCGTATTTATTAAGAAGCTTTACATTCTCCATAACGGACTCAATCATAGCCTCAGGAGTTACACCATTGTATTTTTCCAAAATTGGAGCAGATAAGCTACCGCTGTTTACGCCAATTCTGATAGGAACATCCTTTTTGTTACAGACATCAGCTATAGCCTTTACACCGTCCGAACTGCCAATGTTTCCGGGGTTTATGCGTATTTTATCTGCACCTGCCTCAACTGCTCTTATAGCAAGCTTATAGTTAAAATGAATATCAGCAACGAGTGGAATATCAATTTGCTCTTTTATCTTGGTGATAGCATTTGCAGATGGAATATCAGGCACAGCAACACGAATAATATCACAACCAAGAGCTTCTAAACGCTTAATTTGAGCAACCGTTGACTTAACATCATCGGTTTTTGTGGTTGTCATTGATTGAATTGTAATTTTATCAGATATTAATTTACTACTCATGAACCAATTATCCTTACAATATCATTATACAATATGAGTACCATTAAACCAATAAGTAAAATAAATGCTGTGGTATTTATGTAATTTTCGTACTTTGGATCAAGCTTTTTACGTGTTATTTTTTCAATAATTAATGTTACAACAATAAAGAAAATTCTACCACCATCCATTGCGGGGATTGGTAAAAGATTTATAACTGCTACGTTTACTCCGATAAACGCAGTAAAATAAACGATATTTGACAGAGCGATTAAAAATGTCGGAGAATGTTGCCCAACTGTATTCATAGCATCAATGATTCCAACAGGACCGGAAATATCAGCAATACTGGCAGAACCACTAAACATCATCGCTAAACTAACACGAATCATACGCACGAAATTATAAGTTTGATAAATTGAAAACTTAGCATTTTCAATAAACGAAGCCTCTATAACCTTAAAGCTGATACCATAACGAAAAGTCTCCTCACCATCTACAATATAAGGAGTACGCTCATATTCAAGACGATGACCGTCGCGGTCAATTGTAAAAACAATCGGATAACCCTCATTTAAACGCATAAATAGGTTAAAATCCTCGTAATAAAACAAACGCTCACCATTAATCGCAACCAGGCGGTCACCGGCTCTAAGCTCGGCAACTCCAATGTCAGGCACATCAGCCAGATTATCCACAACCTCACTGATAGTTGTGCTGACAAAACCTGTAGCACCTGCTGTAAGAATGATAATTATGATAAACGCAGCGATAAAGTTAGCAAAGCTACCTGAAACGAGAATAACAATACGTCTCCAACGTTTTTGCGATAAAAACGAACGGGGATCAGGGACTTCACCCTCATCATGCTCACCCTCCATCGAACAAAAACCACCAAATGGCAAAGCACGTAGAGAATAAAGCGTTTCTTTACCTTGTTTCCAAAGTATCTTGGGGCCCATTCCTATAGCAAACTCATTAACCTTAACATTTAATGCTTTCGCAGCAAAATAATGTCCAAGCTCATGAATAGCAATTATTATACCAAAAGCAAGTATTGCGATTATTATATACATGGGATAGTCTCCTTTGTGTTTTAGAGAGTAGAGAGTAGAGGATATATAAATTAATAATTAATAGTTAATAATTAATAATGGCGAGAGAGGGCTGGTGATTTGTATTTAGGAGTTAAGCTTTGCTTCTATATATTCAGAAATCTCTAAGAACTTGATTTCTCTAACTAAGAAGAGAGCGACGGCTTCTTCGTTTGCTTGGTTTAAATTCGCACAATACTTTGTGCCTTTTTTTGCAGCTTCAATCGCAAGACGTAGACAAGGGAATAAATCAATGTTTGGTTTCTCAAAAGTGAGTTTTCCGAGAGCGGTTAAATCCAGCGGTTTTGCCAGCCCCGGCAGACGATTAGGATAGGTGAGTGCGTATTGAATTGGTATTCTCATGTCGGGATTTGACAACTGTGCGATTGTGCTGCCGTCCACAAACTCTACCATTGAGTGAATTATACTCTCAGGATGAATCACAACTTCGATTTGTTCGGGTGAAATACTAAAAAGATACATTGCTTCGATAAGCTCAAGACCCTTGTTCATTAAAGTAGCAGAATCAATTGTTATTTTTTTACCCATATCCCAGTTTGGGTGAATTAGAGCATCCTCAGGGGTAACATTTGATAATTGCTCCTTTGTATAACCTCGAAACGGACCACCCGAAGCGGTGAGAATAATTTTCTTAACTTGTGATTTTGCGATATTAAATAACCCTTGCGGTAAAGATGACTTAGTTAAATCATTTGATATACATGGTGTAAAATTACCGTTAATGCACTGAAATATTGCTGAGTGTTCCGAGTCCACCGGGATTATTTCAGTATTAAATTCCTTTGCCATCTGCATTAAAATATCACCGGCACAAACGAGAGGTTCTTTGTTTGCAAGGGCAACACGTTTACCGGTTTTTACCGCTGCAAGAGTTGGCTCAAGCCCTGCAATGCCTGAAATTGCCGTGACTATAATGTCTGCACCACTGTTTTTTGCTATGTCTGTAATTTCTTTTTGACCGTTTGGGTCAGTACCAAGAACAGCTATTTCCGGTTTAAATATCTCTGTTTGTTGCTCAAGTAATTCAGCATTGTTGTAAGCTGTGAGAGCTTTTATTTTGTAACCGAGATGCTCAGCAACTTCAAGAGTTTGCCGTCCTATTGACCCCGTCGATCCGAGGATTGTTATTGTAGTCATAATGATTGCTCCTTTAGGAAATTGCGGGGATTAGAACTAATAGTAAATACACAACGGGGGCGACAAATGTAAGACTATCGATGCGGTCAAGAGCACCACCGTGACCCGGAATAAGATGACCATAATCTTTAATGTTACACTTACGTTTTATATACGAATAAACAAGGTCACCAAGCTCGGCAACAACACTGCAAATAACACCATACATCAACAAAATAAGGAAAGAAACAGAAACTGAGGTTGTTTTATCCAAAAGTAAACCATATAACAATAAAGCGACAGTACCAAAAATTACACCACCTATACAACCCTCAACAGTTTTATTCGGACTGATTTTTGGAAACGCTTTTCGCTTACCTATAGAAACACCTACAAAATATGCTCCGGAGTCGGTGAATGCAGTTATAATTACAGGGATTAAAACAACTAAATCACCTTCTGATAACGTTTTTAAGTTTATAAGAGTCGAAGCCATATACGGAAGAACTAAACCTGCGAAAAATACAGCGAAAACATGACTTAGTTTTATACGTTTTTCCGTTTTTGTTACTAAAAGATAGTCGATAATCAACAAACAAACAAGAATGAAGAAAACAATTAACATTGAAGATAAAAACGTCAGTGTTTGCTGTGTATTATTAAAGGTAACTATTGGATCTGAACCTTCATTTATTGAGTTAAGAATTGCACCTGTCGCAAAAGGAATATTACTGATGAAAACAGCAACAGGAATAATTGCTGCAGTGATTACAGAATAAATTGTGAGTCTTGCAGGGGTTTTAAAAGCTCTCGTAAACTCATAAGCAGCTATAGCGCTAATCGCAGAAATAACAGCCGTCAGTATATAAGTGGGGAACAGAAACAATACCGCGAAGAAAAAAGGTATCATAACTATTGCTGCAAGTATTCTGGTTCTCATAAGCTGCTCCTATATTCCTCCGAAACGTCTGTCTCTTTTCTGATACGTTAAAATTGCTTGGTCAAGCTCTTTTTCATTAAAATCAGGCCATAAAACATCTGTGAAATAAAACTCCGAATAAGCACTCTGCCATAATAAAAAATTCGATAAACGGTACTCTCCGCTTGGACGTATAACTAAATCAGGGTCAGGAATGTTAGCAGTATATAAAAGATTTGAAAAAGATTCCTCAGTTAAAGAGGGCTGTGTAGAAATAATCCCCTGATTAATGTTGTCAGAATACTCCGAAAAACGCAGTAAACTTTTTGCGTATGTATCGACAGCTCTAAGAATTTCATCACGGCTGCCGTAGTTTAAGCATATATTTACTTGAACGCCATCAAATCTTTTTGAAACCTCCTCAGTTTCTGCAATTAGAGCCTTAAGCTTTGGTGATAAAACAGAAATATCACCGATAAACTTCATTTTGACCCTGTCACGCTCCATTTTTTCAAGAGCCTCATGCAAATATTTCTCAAGTAACTCCATTATTTTTGAAACTTCATCGGGAGGACGTTTCCAGTTTTCGGTAGAAAAAGCATAAACTGTGAGAAACTCAATACCTATGTTTTTGCAATAAGTAGCAACTTTACGGAAGGTTTCTGCTCCTGCTGCGTGACCGGCAGTACGTGGAAGGGCACGTTTTGTCGCCCAGCGACCATTACCATCCAGCACTATTGCTATGTGGCGTGGGAGTTTTTCACTATCCCACGCAACTTTTTTTGATTTTCTTTTTAATTTATTAAACATAGATGAAATGCACACACCGAGATTGTTATATTTCCATAACTTCGGCTTCTTTTTTCTTTGTGACCTTGTTAATTTCTTCAACATAAGTATCTGTCAGCTTTTGAAGGTCTTTTTCTGTAACAGTTAAATCATCTTCTGTGATTTCGCCTGTTTTCTTTTGAGCTTTGAACTTTTCAACAGCATCACGGCGAATATTGCGGATTGCAACCTTTGAATCCTCTGCTTGTTTTTGAAGCTGTTTAATTAGCTCTTTGCGGCGTTCCTCTGTTGGTTGCGGAAATTGAAGACGAATAACACGACCATCATTAGCAGGATTTATACCAAGGTCAGAGCTGAGAATGGCTTTTTCAATAAGCTTTAGACTCGTTGCATCCCAAGGTGTAATCATAAGTGTGCGAGGGTCGGGTACACTGATACCTGCGATTTGATTAAGAGGTGTTGGTGAACCATAATAGTCAACCTTTATCTGGTCGAGCACTGCTGCGTTTGCACGCCCTGCACGAATTGTGGAGTAGCCGGTTTGCAAGACTTCCACGGTTTTCTTCATCTTATTTTCATATTCATCATACATAGCAAATTCTCCTTTTGATATTATTATTCATAATTATTTACAGTACCAGTCATTCTAAACCTTCGTAATTATTAATTATTAATTAACCGTTGTTACCCAACTCTTGTGCCAATATTCTCACCCATCACTGCTCTTACAATGTTTTCAGGGTCTTTTAACGCAAATAATAACACCGGAATATCGTTGTCCATAGAAAGTGATGTCGCAGTTGAATCCATAACCTTTAAGTGTTGCGA
>JAITFS010000028.1 GCA_031281195.1 Oscillospiraceae bacterium | reverse complement strand
TTATATAAGCAATACCTTATCATGGGCGGAATGCCTCGTGCGATTTTAGAATATATTGAAACCAATAGTTTTTTGACTGTGCCTGATGTACAGAATAAAATCATGAACGATTATATTGCAGACATGGCAAAATATGCGACCACTGCTGAAAGCGTTAAGATTCGCGCTGCGTATGATTCAATTCCAGTTCAACTTGCTAAGGAAAATAAAAAGTTTCAATATAAGCTGGCGCAAAGGGGAGGCACCGCAGCCATATTTGGCGTGGCTATAGAATGGTTAGAATTTGCCGGTGTTGTGCTAAAATGCGAGAGAGTCGAACAAGGATTTATGCCAATCTCTGTTTATCGGGATTTGGCAGGTTTTAAGCTATACATGAGCGATGTCGGGTTGTTGACAATGAAAAGTGGTATTTCCCAGCAAGCTATTTTATCTTCGGGTGAAACCCCAAATAATTTCATTGGTTTTGTTACAGAAAATTATGTAGCGCAGGCATTGGCGACTAAGCGTTATGGGCTTTACTATTGGACGAGTGCAGGAACGGCGGAGCTTGATTTCGTTTTACAAAAAGGGGATGAAATAATAGCGGTCGAAGTAAAGACTGGCACAAACACAAAATCAAAAAGTCTGAATATGTTTGTGACCAAATATAAACCGGCTTATTCAATTCGTATTTCTTCAAAGAATTTCGGTTTTGAAAACAATATTAAGTCTGTTCCGTTATATGCTGTGTTTTGCATATAGATGGTTTCTTCTGTTATCTCCTTTAAGTGCTTTATGTATTTATCCTAAAAAACATGTGATGATAAATCAATGGTTTTTGTTGATAAATATAACTGTGCATTATTGAACATATCGTCAGATGGAGTGGGTTGCTCCTGTTTGTGAGGTGTGATATCAGAGTTATAACTTAATTCATGTAGCTTTATTCCGATAACACACTCACTATCACCGGATAACACAGTCTTGTACGGTATCAATTTTATTTTTTTACCAAAAATCGGTTCGAACATCGGACGATAATACTCAGCACCACACTGACAGTAATTTTTCGGCAAGTGTTCTTTCAAATGGTTATAACGCGGACAATGACATGCGTTTCCAATTAAACTGTCATTTTCCGGACAACCGCCACCGGATTCGCATGCATGAGGTTTTGAAATAAATATCATGTTTTGCTTTTTATCAAACCAAATCTTCTTACCTTTAATTCTACTTTTTTCCAACTTTTCAACAAAATCTTCTATACCTTCTGATTTTTCAAAAATAACTTTTGTTTTTTTGATTATTTCCGAATCAATTTTACATGGACAAGTTTTATATCTTGTATATGGGTGGTTTTTGTAACATTCTTTTCCGGTTTTGGTACTCATTGTTATGCTCCTTTTATAATTTTCATATAATTAGCATAACAGAGTATTTTTTATTAAATTAACAATTCTTATCATTTTCCTCTGATTAAATCATGTACAATTTCTAAAGGGCAGGTGTAATTATCTCGGATTTTCATTCTACATGCCACCTTCCCAAAACTTCTCCGGTGGTACATGATTGCGTCGAGCAACCAAACGATTCCAACGCATATATCCAAAAGGTGCTTTACTTAAATCCGGTGTACCATCATCAAAAAAGTTACCCATTAATAAACCGCAGCCGTCACCATCTACATCATCTGCCATTTCAATATCAAATAAAGTTGTTTTCTCAAAATGCCATTTGTGCCAATCGAGCGAATGATAAATACATTCAAATGTATGCCATGTAGGTTTAAGTTTTTCGAGGATTTTACCATTAAACTCATTTGTAGGGCCATAAAATGCTAACCCAAAAACTCCCTCCGGTTTTAAAATATTTGCAACATATTCAGTTAAGAAAACATCACTATGTCCATAAAAGTTAAACGAGTTTATACAGATAATTGCATCAAAATAATCATTTGCATACGGAAGCTTATGTACATCTGCCTTGATAGGTATGACTTTATCTTGTATACCGGCTTCGCAAATGCGTTTCCAATTATCTGTGGCATCATTCCACAAATCTGTAGCGTAAACGGTAACGCCAAATTCTTTTGCCAGAAATATTGAACTAATCGCTTTTCCACAGCCCATATCCATAACACGCATACCCGGCTTAAAGTCAATAACACGAGATAAAGACTCTGCAAGTAACACAGGATTTGAACCCATTGCATTTTCTTCAATCCATTTAATATCGTATTTTGCTGTTAACGGGTACTTTGATGTAATTAGTGCTTTTGTTCGATCATCGTATTGCATAATAATTGTCCATTCTTTTTTACTGAAATTATGTTTATATGTTTGAAAACTTACTTCCAAATCAAGACATCTCAACTAGGTATATTTCTTTATTATCTCATCAGGTAGGTAAATGATAAAACTACAAATATCATCACCACCAAGAACTGATTTTACAACTTCTCCATTAAGCTCCATATCAAAAGTGTTCTCCCAAGCAGCTTTTACAAGTCCTAAACTGCAATAACACATTGTTTTACTCACTGCTCCTGTTTCGCTTAAAATAGATGTTCTCGTGAAAAGACAGTGACAAAAATAAAAACGTTTTTTGCGTTCATCTGCCTCATTGAAATAGCTTGTCATATTGTAGGGATATCTGGAGATATGCAACTCCGAACCTTTCCGAACAGCAGATAATACCCCTTCTGTGTTAAGCATGAACTTTAATACCTCATCAGTGATAATGTCACCCCAATACTCTGTACCATTGGTATAATGTCGCAAAATCTCTTCTTTGTTTTGCTCTTGTTGATGTTTAAGTAATGCGTCAATATTGTTGCCACATTCATTAAACTCTTTTTTATAATCACCAATCTGTTCTCGGGTCATGCCATGCTGAACGCGAAATAATATACTTTTTATAGTTTCCTTATCTGTCATTTCTTCAAGTCGGTTAATTATAACTCGCATGTTACAACAACCACACTCACCTTCGGTATCAGGGTCCGGTATACAGATGTTTTCTGTTAAAATCTCCCATGCTTCTTCATTTAGTTTTTCGCAAACTAATTGTTTGAATTTGGGAATGATTCTTTTATCATCCCAAAAAACTGTATACTCACTCATATCATTTAATTCTCCATTTTGTAATTTGCTTCATGTATTTAAAAGCATATCATGCTGTAAATTACTTAATTAACATTTTTCATCATTTGAAATATTCTATTAAGATACTGTTGATTTCATCTGAAATTTCATGATTTATCCCATGCCCAACATCTTGGAAAAACTGCACGTTCATTTTACATTGTACTAAATCAGCTTTACCGCCTAACACCATAAAAGGGTCTGCCTCTCCAGCCAAATATAAGGCTTTATCTCTTAACGCTGTTACTTGTTCATCAGTAAAATTGATTATTTTATGATGACGCATAGCCATATTGTTAAAACCTTTTAGCAACCACCGGTAATGTTCCATAATTACGGGTACATCGGTGAAAACGGCACTGTTAACTCCACTCATCTTCTGTATCAATTTGTCAATGTTCCGCTTTGTAGGGAACAATGCCTCCGGTAAAAATATTTTCATCATTGTTTTAATAGGACTGCTACCGCTAATCGGTATCGAACCTGCCATACAAACAATTTTGTTCACTTTTTCATTGCGGTGTAGTGTGTAATATTGTGATAAATACGCACCATTAGAAGTTCCGGCAATATTTATCTTATCAATGGTAAGAGCCATAAGCACTTCGTCTATCCACTTTATATCGTCAAAATCTTTATTATACTTTTCGTTGGGGCAGCTTTTTCCCGGTCCGCCTATCGTGTCAATGGCAAAAACTCTGAAATGATGCGACAATTCTTTGGCATTGTAGAGCCACATAAGAGCGGAGTTGTCACCTACTCCATGAAATAATACTAGTGGTGGCTTATTTTCATCACCACACATTATTACATGGGTTGTACCGTATGTTGTTGGAATATCTATTTCTGTCTTTTGTACATTCCACATTTCAAGCAACATATCATATGTACGGAGAATGTTTTTCTTAGCATTTTCACTTTTATAAACTTTCATAAAGTATCGTCCGATGGTTTATTTATGTACTGTCAATTTAATCATTTAAATGCCCATATCCTCATTAACTAATACTACACTTGTTTTGTTTCCAAATAATTGCTTCCTGTGAATTGTTATGATCTCGTGCGATTGTAAAAACCATTCTTAACAAATACTATTCATAAGCTAACGAAATGATTAAATCGCCGATTTGCTTTTTTGTGCCTTGAATCAAATTTATAGCTACAAAGCGACCTTTAACACCGCTGTTTAGGTTTATATGAAACTCATGAATCAATCTATCAATTAATAACATTTTTTCAATATATCCTTTTGCTTTAGACCAATCTTCTATAAAAAC
>JAITFS010000013.1 GCA_031281195.1 Oscillospiraceae bacterium | reverse complement strand
TTTGTATAGTTACCCCAGCCGATAAATTGTGGCATAGAGTGTAAGTCAAAATATGTAAAACTAAAGAAAATAGATATAAGAACAGGAAGTACTGTAAAGCAGAAGAAAAGTATAAAGTATGGTGCCAGCATCATGTAACTAACACGCTCGTGGCGGATTCTTTCGCCAAGACCTTTTCTCAATACAGACACCTCCTTTGTTATTAATCCAACGGTAAGCCAAACTCTATACGCTTATACCGTATTTCGTCGTTTATCAGAATAATTCTGTCCATTAGGGCCTCACGTGGCATAGGAATACGCTGATTTCCGGCAGGACGTTCATCTTGTGGTGTTGTGACATCATAAAAAGCATTGTTAATATTCCGCCATGTGTAATATCCACCGGGAACTTGTGGAATACCACGCACAAACTGGAATTGATAGCGTAACGCTCTATAGTCATGAGCGGGCCACGGCATCATAGAAAATGCTTCCATGTTTGCAGTTGGCACACGAGCGGCAGGACCCATAAGGCTCTCCATTTCACGACCAAAGAGAACTTGTATCTCTGTTGATGTCCACCAGCTTAAAAACTGCCAAACTTCCTCTTGGTGTTCGGTGGACGACATCATAACAGCAGCAGTTCCACTACCGCTAGCAACACCAATCATTGTTGTGCCTGCACCTGCACCACCTGCTGTTGCACCACCACCATTACTGCTCACGGCACGGTCAATCGTACCATCCTCACGTAACATTCCGGGTACCGGAGCAAATCCCCACACCCCACGAAGCTCCGGAGCGGATATTTGCAGATTGTTATAAAATGTGTAGTCAGTGATAATTATCGGTGTTTCACCTGTGCGGAAGCGTTCCTCAACACTGGTTGCACGGTCAAGTCTATAATCTGTGAAAAACTCTGTATACATTCTAAATGCACTGATTGCTTCTTCACTATCTAATGCACTTCGTGTTGCATTTTCATTATAATATTGACCACCATGCTGGAATAAGAGCATGTTAAATATCTGCTCACTTGGTAACATTCCAAACTGCATGTGATTAAATGCAAGCTCTGACATAATAACAGAGACTTCATCCCAAGTATTGGGTAAATCAATATTAAGGTCAGCAAGAATATCACGACGATAAAACATCATCGGGAAAACCTGTGTTTCAGGCAGTGCAAAGGTTGCTCCGCCAAACTCATAAGGAGTCATTGCACTCTCTGCAAATCGACTTCGTACATCGTCAAAACCATCAAACTTACTTAAATCAACCACAGAACCACGAAGCCCGAAGTTCATAGGCAGCTCACTCGCTACCTGTATGGCAACATCAGGGCCTTGCCCTGCAAGCGATGCCTGCAAAAGTGTATTCATATCCACAAGCATAACATTTACACCTATCCCGTACTCACGTGTAAACCGTTCATCTATGAGGTTTTTTATAACATTTGCCTGGTCACGCCCTGTACCAATCCAAAGCGTAATAGTATCAGTACCTTCAACTATATTACCGATTTGATTATAATCAATAATAAATGAGAAGAACAAACGGCTAATTTCGTGCCAGATTCGGCTAAAGAAACCACCGCCTTGTATTCTGATGTTTACATCGGATGAATGTACAAAAATTGTATCAAGCTGTAAGGGTTGCTCAACTGCTTCATTAAGCCATGCACCACACGCACGGATATTTGCTCTAAAAGAGCCTATAACTCTTGGGAATCTTTCATTATCACGAATTAAAAGATCTAATTGGTCACGCATTGTTATCAAAACACGTTCTCTTTCACTGCTTTGACCACCGGTTTCACGCATTTCTGCTAAAGCCCAATCAAGCCTGTCTCGTATAGAAATCATTTGTGAGGTAAGCTCAGGTAATGACCTTGCGATTTGATAGTCAGCGTGTGTATCAGGGTTAAGCCCAATTCGAGCAATTACACTACGAAATATTGCGTTTAAATCATATACACAATCACGGACAGTTGAGATTATCTCGCCAAAATCACCAAGTACAGCTTCCATTCGTAATGTGTGAACCTTACCTGCTTCAAGATAAACCTTATAATTTTCTCCATCATTATCACTAAGTGTATTGATTCTCCAATTTCGGTTAAAACCAAATCTGTAGTTTTCCAGCTCAGAAAATGGTATTTCACCATTGATTGTTATCTTTCGTGTTACAAAAGTACCACGCCGATAGTTTTGTCTGGTATGAAATGTCAGTTCATAAAAACCCGACTCAGGTACAGTAAAATCCCATTCCATCCATTGACCTGTCATTCGCCACGAGTTTCCACCGATTGTATTATTTAAAAAATATTTTGGGCTTGCAGGTGAAACAGCAGGTGATGACTGGTCTTGCACAGGGTACAGCATCTGCGATGATGTTCTGACTGCATCCTCAGCAGGAATGACAATTTGATGTCCATTAGTATCAGTTGCACCTGCAAGTGTCCACTCATTTAATGTATTTGTATAATTACTGGTGTTGTATTGATTTTGTAATATTATTCTGCGAAGCAGCATTGGTTCTCTAAGTGAATAAATTGAAAGTGTATGTATATCTGTTGTTAAATGTATCGTTAGGGGAGTGGTGATGTATCCTGCCGAATCATAAGCATACGCATTTAGCCACTCAGGTGCTTCAACCATAACCGGTTTTAAGTCGTTTCCACGGTTATCCTTATCCCAAACAATGGGTGATACTCCGGGTTGTGCCATCACCTGGCGGTTTTGCCAAACACGCGGCAGTTCGATAAGTGCCATCTCACGATAGGGTAACATTCCGTCAACAAAGATACTACGCTGTATTGCGGAGCTTTTGCCCGGCACAGGGTAGTATTCAAACATTATTTCGTAAAAACCGGCTTCCGGTACGGTTATATCAAACTCGATAAGTGCTGTTTCAGTTGTAAGTACAGAATTACCGGGTTTATCTTCAAAATCTATGTATATTTCGGGGTTTACCGGTATTCCTTCGTCTTCATAACGTGTAAACGAGTCAGCTTCGATGACTATTATTTCATCAGGCTTGTGGTCGGAAAAGAGTTCAACATAGTCTCTATAGGTAGGTATGTCGGGTCGCACGGAATGAGTTCCGATAATGTCACTAAACTCCTCCCATGTTAAATCGGTCATAGCAGAAGTCAGCAAAGTAAAAGGGCTTGATGATAGCATCATAAGTAAGGCTAAAATAAAGCAGATACGCTTTCGCATCAAATCCCTCCCTTGCTACTAATGATTATATAGTTAAATATGAAATTTGTCTATATAATAAATGCATTTATAAAATGCATAACTCATAATGTTAAGGACTAGAGCTATTCTTCCAGTAGGTTGAGTTTTTTTGCTATGGGTACTATAAAGGAGCTTTGCAAAATGACCGAAAGCATACAGACAAGAAAAACTATGCTAAATATCTTTTCACCGTAAGGTAGCTCTACTGTTAATAAATGTGTGGCAAACACAATACATGGAGCACCGCGAAATCCAGCAAGTGACACCAGTGCAATTTCATTTAAGGGTCTGCGGAAGGGTTTCATTAAAATGTACATGGTGGCAGGTCTAATGACAAATATCAGAACAAGAGCAAAAACTACACCAATTCCCATAATGGAAAAAACTGCTGAAGGTACTGTTAGTATTCCCAAAATTATAAACAGTGTTATTTGCATTAGCATGGAAAATGCACTATATAGCTTTGAAAGTGACCCTTTGTGTACAAGCTTGCTGTTACCAATGATAAGTCCTCCTATATACACCGCTAAAAATCCACTGCCGTGAAATTGAGCGGCAAGCCCGTACATAAGAAAAGCAATTCCACATAGTAAAACTCCGTAAATACCATCTATATCCAAGTCAAGACGGTTTATCAAAAACTTACCTATCACTGCAAAAATTACACCTGCTGCGACACCGATAACTATTTCTTGTACAAACAATATCCATGGGTTGCCGTATCCTAAAGCGACTGCAATAAAAACATAAGTAAGCACATGAGCAAACGGCTCATTTGAGCCACTTTCCAGTGAGATAATTGAGCCGATATTATTTTTAAAGTTTGCTTGTTTTAAGTGAAGTACGTGTGAAACTGAAGCTACGTCGGTTGATGCGATAATAACACCGAGTAAAATTGATGGAGTTATGCCAAAGTCCATAAAATAGTATGCAAAAACAGCAACGAACCATGCTGTTAACAGAGTTCCGCCAATAGATATTACAGTGGACATAACCAAAACAGGTTTTGCTTTGGAAAAGTTTGTTTGAAATCCACCGGTAAAAACAATCATTAGCAGAGCAAAGTTTGTAAACGTATCAACTGCCTGCATGTCAGGGAAATCAAACCAGTTTCCGATAATCAAACCAATAAATATAAAGCCTACAAGAGTGGGTAAACCGATTTTACCTGTTGTTTTACATGACCATGCACTGATGACAAGGATTACTCCCAGTATTAAAATTATATCAATATGATCAAATAAATTGATATACATATATTACCCGTTCCTCTCAAAGTCTGAAAGCTTTGCTTCAAACTTATCTTTACCTTGCGCTTATGTTTCCTTTATATTTTCAATGAGCTTATGGATTGACTGTATTTCTTCTTTTGCTTGGTTTAAATGATCTTTGATTTTATCAATATCGTCAGATTTTATTGAAGTCTCTAACATTTCCATAGCTTTGTTTAAAGATTCTTGCAGCTTGTTTTTAACTGACTTTTCTGATTTTACACAGTCTGCTGTGAACTTTTTCAACGCTGATAATTCACTTTTCATTTCATGTTCTGCGATTTGTGCATCAATACGTTTGATTAAGAGGGATTTTACAAAGGGTTTGTGGATATAGTCCATAGCACCTAACTCAAATCCCTCCATTTCGCTGTCTTCATCATCCATTGCAGTAAGAAATATAACAGGGATGTCCTTATATTCATTATCAGCCTTTAACATACGCATAGCTTCATACCCGTGAATACCAGGCATTTTTACATCAAGTAAAATTAAATCCGGTTTAATTTGTTTTAGAATCTTAAACATTAACTCCGCAGAAGGAGCAAAATATAGATCGTACAAACCCTTTAACGAGTTTTTGCACATATTAAGATTAAAGGTGCTATCGTCCACAATAAGAACTTTTTTCATTGACATATTAACGATTATTCCTTTCAGAAATCTTCAAGTACAAAATGACTGTCTACGCCTTACCGTCACAACCGAGAACTTCTTTAATTTTGTGTTTTACCAGAGTTCTAATATTATCTCTTCCCGGGGCAAGATATTGACGTGGGTCAAAATGATCGGGGTGTTTTGCC
>JAITFS010000207.1 GCA_031281195.1 Oscillospiraceae bacterium | reverse complement strand
ACCGAGGTTTTGTCCATCTTTGAGAACGCAAACCATTTTTTGCCTAAATCTTTTAATGACGCACCGATGTGATAAACATCTTTACCACCGTCAATGATTATGAAACGGTCATGGCTTTGTGTAAATTGCTTTACATCGAAATCACCATACTGGGTATCTGCTTTTTGGACATCTAAACTCAATTGCTTGCTTATTGTCTTAGTGAGCAGCAGCACCTTTATACCTTTGTTCTTTTTTGCAAGATGTGTGAGGGTATTATCATCAATGTAATTATCGATCAATATAATACTATGTCTCGCAGAGCGAAAAATATCTGCGGCAAGATTATAAGCATCAAAAACTTGACCATCAAAGAATATGCCTTGGTTGGGTATTTGGTGCGTTTTTATTTGCAAGTCAATTTCCTCTACTTTATTTTTGAGAGCATCGACATTATCCTCAATACGATCCATGCGAGTGTTTATAATGTATCCTTTCATCAGATAATCTTTCAATTTTGCTGTTGCCCAACGACGGAATAATGTAGCATTTATTGAGTTTACACGATATCCAACAGAGATTATCATATCTAGATTATAGTGAGTAGTTTTTCTTTTAACAGTACGAGAACCCTCTTGGCGAACTATTTCCAAAATGGAAACAGTTGAAGATTTTTCTAACTCTTCAGTTTTGAAAATATTACTTATATGTTTTGATATTGCCGGAATTTCTGTGCCAAACAATTCTGCAATTTGCACTTGTGTTAACCAAACAGTATTATTATCAAACCTAACTTCAATGTGTTCAGCAAGTTCGTTAGAGCGGTACAATACAATTTCATTTCTATTTATAATATCCATAGTATTATTATACTTGCACCGCTGTATGTGTCAAGCATAATGTGAACCGTATACAATAATCCTTGTGAACCATATATAACAATCCCCCTCGACGAACTCAAGGGTTCGTCTTAGGAGAAATCTTGGTCGGAGTGCAGAGTTATATAAATACCATTTACGACCGTTTTATTTCTTTTAGTTACATATCTCAAACCTTTGCAACTCTTAGGTTTATAGCTGTTTTCTCTTTTCTTCTGTTTACTCATTATTTGCTAGTTTTTAGTTAAAACGTGTACAAAACGTGTACAGATTTATGCGATTTTGTTTAGGACATCTACAGCTTTTTCTTCTTCTCTTGGGTAAAGGTGACTGTATGTGTTCCATGTCATTTCTACTCTTGCGTGTCCGAGCCTACGAGCAATTTCTTGAATGTTGATACCCTCATTGGCAAGTACAGAAACATGAGAGTGACGGTAATCGTGTATACTGATGACATCTAACCCCGATAGTTTTGCGTACTGTATGTTTTTATTTTGTAACGAGGTATCTCTCAAACACCGTTCAGCACCACAGACACGATAATCATTAGTGAAGTTTTTTAGCTGTTCTTGCCTTTTTCTATGCTCACTCAATACTTCTAAAAGTGGTGTGGGTATTTGTAGTGCTCGCATAGAAGACACATTTTTGGGTGCAGTTTCTCTATCTTCACCTTTTAGTTTTTGCGTGATACTTCGCCTTACATGGAGCAGTGAACCATTGATGTCAGACCATTTGAGAGCGTGGATTTCACCTTTTCGCAATCCTGTGTAAAATGCGATATTAAAGAAAACGTAGTAATCCCATTCGGAGAGGTCGTGGTGTTTTGCTTGGCGTTCCTCTGCAATCAATTTAGCTGTGTTGATATACTTTGTAAATTGCTCTGCTGTAAATATGCTCATTTCCTTTTTTACTGATAGTGTATCTTTGAAATTGCCAATTTTGAGCAGAGGGTTAATCGTCAGATATTCCATTTTTACAGCATAGTTTAGCATTGCTCGAAAATCGCCATAAGTGTGTTTTTTGGACTTGATAGACAATCCTTTGCTTTCCATGAGTAACTTCCAATCCTCTAAGACAGATACTGTTAGTTTTTTGAGCTTTATATTTTCCATTGTCGGCAAGATGTGAAGTCTGTAACTGCGTTCGTATCTTTCTAGTGAGCTTTCCCGAATTTCGTATTTTTTTATAAGCATAAATCTCTCGGATAACTGCTTAATTGTCATATTCATTTCGGGGTTCTCTGTTTTTGCTTTTACATCAACCGTTAGTTGCCGTTCTAGTTCCTTTGCAACTTCTGCTCCGTAAGCTACTCTTGTTATTTGCTTTGATTGTCCGCTAGCGGTAACGTAGTTTATTCTCACGTTATATTTTTGCAAGCCGTCTTTTTTTGCTCCATTAACCTTGTATATGGGCATAATCAAACTCCTTTCACTAGACAGCTTGACTTGCACATTTAATATATCATCTTTACGTTAACCGCACAAGTCAAAACTGTAAAATTATTGTAATTATTGTAAATTCAAGTCTTTTAATTTCTTACGTCTTTTTTCTAAATCAACAACATCAATACCCCAAGTTTCGTATGCTAGTGCTGTATTTATTCTGTTTAGTCCGTATGACATAATGTTTTGCCTGCTCATTTCATCTTTTACAACTTTTTTTAGCTTTGAAATTGTTGCAGATGATATACGTTGACCGAACAGCTCTATTATAGATTTATTGTCAAGTTCTGAATTGCTGTAGTAAATCCGTAATGCTGTATCAAGATTTGTAATTGTTGGTATGTTCATGTTACACATCTTACTCGCTCGTATATTCAGCCAAAAACTGTTCTAATGTTTTTTTATCGTCAAACTCTATGTACTTAAAGCTCATGTACTCATTTTTATATTCCTTAGTATGAATGGAATTATAATCAATGTTAAAAAATTCTGTCGGTGGCTCTCGGAGTATGTTTCCACCTGCATAATAGAAATTTCCAAATATCTTACGAAAATCTTTATTAAGATATTTTGTAACATACTGGCTTATAGCCTTATTGTTATTATCAATTTCTATAGCTGTTGAAAATCCATATTTCCAGTCGGGCATATTGTAAATTGCTTGATTGTTATTAGTTATTTTTCCACTGTCTTGCATTTCAAAAATGCCGTTGATTAGTCCATGAATATGGATGCTTAAATTATCTCTGTGGTATTCGGGTATTATAAGATAATTCAAATTGTTTCTTTGTACTTTATTCATCAAAAATGTTTTTAATTTAGTTGATACTTCTTTTGGGTCAGAGCGATTTATTTTTTGACCGTCCAAAGTCCATGTAATGAACCAACGAAAAGAATTCATGCGTGTTATATCAATGACTTTTTGCCTTGCTCTGTTAATGCTATCATCTCTCGGAGTATCTGTAACAATCCTAGGTGTAGATTTATCCAAATTATGCTTAGAGTTTTCCCACTCTTTATCACGGAAGATAGCTTTATTTGTAACTATCAAGACAGAGCTACCGTCAGGATATTTTTTCAGTTTAGCATTGTTTGATATTTCATATAATGATTTGTATAAATCTAGCATGTGTTCACCAACTCCTTATGATGATTGTTTTTTGTGGCTATAATCAAGTAGTAGCCACTTGCACCCCCTCCCCGCCCCTCGCTACGCTCAGTGAGGGGAGGGTGCGCTCTAGATATTTCTACCTCTTAAAGAAACTAAAAATTTTTCGCTTAATTGGTTTTGCATTGAATATGATGTTATCTCGAACTTGCTCAACACCAAATATATGTTCAATACCTAAAGCCACTTTTGTCATCGAGCGTTCCATATTACTATCATCTAAAAACATCTCCCGACTTCTGCCGTAGCCGTTGCATTTAAAGAAGTAATATCCGACTTTATCTCTGTTTCTGCGTTTGCTAATAAACTTCATACTTTCCATTTTTGAGGGTATACGAGCAAGCCGTTTATTGTATTTTTGTTTTGTTATAATCTTAGGCATAAGCAATAATAATATAAACAAGAATGTTACAATTACATAACCAGTAGCAATGGCGATTGCAAGAAATATACATTGCTCAGCCAACACAACTAGTAAGACTTGCCACGAAAAGTACAAGTATGACAGCGATAGCAACATATAAATAGAGATTGTGATAACTCTAATTCTGCGGATTTTCTTTTGCCATTTCATTAAATTGTCACTACTCATTTTTCGTATACCCCCTTGTGTTTATAGCAGTTTATGTACTGCGTATACGTCATTTTCTCCATAACTTGGGTAAGAGCAAACACCGTACTCATCAGGTATTATCAGAAGTGGTTCATCAAGATATGTTACATCATGTGGGAATTTTCCATACCCAAACACAACGCTAACAGTATATGGCGATTTTGCGAGTAACTCCTTTGCTTGCGAATGTTTGCTAACATATAAATCTTGCTTTATTTTGAATTCTTTCATTTTTAACTCCTTAATCATTTATGTTTCATCATTTTTTGTTTGCAGTTTGTTGTGTAGGAGAGTTTCTACACTCTGCCTACACAACACGACTGTGTGTTACGACTTTGTGGTTGTTTGAGCTAATCGCATTGCGAGAAGTTCGTAACTACTGGGCGACTTCAGTTTCACACGTTCAGTAGTTTTTGCTGTGACCGCAATTTCGAGAAATTGATATGACACACCCTCAAAATCATCTTCGCAAATGGTCACAGGGATTGTTCCGCTTGCTATAACTTTTTTCATAAGATTCACCTCCTTTCCAAACACTTTATGCGTTATGGTTAGAATTTTTGAAACTAGCACGCTCCAACGTCATACAACGTGATTATTCCGAATACTCCGAGAGTGATTTTTTTGAGCTTTCGTTTTTACTACTCGCCCAAACTATTTAGCTATTTTTTATATATAGTAACATTCGATGATGAACGACCCACAATTTGAATATCTGCAAACGAGGGATAGTCTTCTTTATTTTTCACAAGTTTGTTGAAGCGCCTTGCAATTGAGAGTTTTGTTGCTTTATCTAAACTGCTCCAACTGTTCATCGTCATAACCGTGGACACGTCAAATTCCACGTTGCTTGGAAAAATTTTTAACTTGGCTAAAAATTCTCGCCATATAGTTTCGAAATCATTTGCGCGAGGAAAAATTCTGTCCTTGCAATATTGCGAAATGCTAATCCCCGTTTCCTCAGCAAGTTTTTTTACTTCTATATACTCATCATAGTTCAAAACGAACTGAACTCGAAAACTGCTATTGCCCACTTGAAACCCTCCAAAACTGTAAGTGATGAATACTCCTAACGAATAGTACCATACAATTTGAGTAACTGTCAAGCATTTTTTACAATAAATCAAAATATTTTTGAAAATTTTATACAATAAACAGCAAAGTGTGAATATTCAACGCTTTGTGGTTATCATAATAGTATAAATATTAAGGCTTTGAGCATTAGAAAAATTTAACAATCATCTCTCGTTAGTTTTCTTACTCTAATCGATTGTTTAATTGCTTCTGCGGCTTTAATAATAATATATACTTCATCAGGATTGCAGTCAGCAAACAGTGCTTGAGCTTCATCAAGTAAATGTGGTGTTGCTAAGTAATTACTATCTATCAATAACTTATCAGGAGTTGTGTTAAGTGCATTGGCAATATCAACCAGTGCTTTTAATGATACTTTTGTTGTTGCTCGCTCAACGTGAGCAATGTGACCTGATGATAAATTAACACGTTCTGCCAGTGCTTCCTGTGTCATTTTAACTGCCAATCGAGCTGTCTTAATTCTATTACCTAATTCTTTATAATCCATGTTCATAACCTCCATAAAAGTATATTTTTAAAATACACTTGCACTATAAGGTCAGTTCTGTTATTATGACATAGCCCATATGGGCAACTCGCCCAACATAGTATAGTAAACAACAAAATATTATTAAAGGAGGATTTTTATCATGGTTTTTTTCAAGAATATGGGGTTTTTCAAAAAGTGGGGGAGCATAATTCTACTAGTGCTTGCTGGTGCATTTATAGGAACGCCAATTATGCTGATTACAGAAGGTAGTGCCGATGTTACTATTATATTCATGCCTTTAATAGGGTTAATCTTTTTAGGTTTAACGTTCATCATTCTAGTTTGGCCTTTTCGGTGCAAAAGCTGTAAAAAGTGGTTTGCAATGAAAAAAACTGCAAAAGACTACGCAGGACAGCAAAATTCTACATTCAGAGAGCAAACTGGTGAAATTAGAGATAATAGCGGTAATGTGACTGGGTCTGTTCATTCTGATGTGGCTTACACACGTCCAGTTTACGATTTAACGTATGCTTGCAAACATTGTGAAACGAAAAAAACAGTCAGAGACACAGGTAAGTTTAAGAAAAAATAAGTGTTTTTAGATAGTATACACAAGGGGGACTATTAGCCGTGTTTAGAAAAATAAAAAAACACATCAAGAGCATGATTGAGAATGTCAGAGATTTTTTCAAAGAGTTACCAAAAGAAATAAGGACTGAACCTTTTGTTGTAATAAGCCGTTTTCAAATTTATGCAATCATGCTGATGTCAATCATCACAGCACTTGTTTTGTTAATATTGTTCACTGTGGACGGTGGCTTTTTGTTACAGATTAGACAAATTGCTGGAAGTGTTGATATTTTTGATAACAGAAATCAAATTATAGAAGAACCGGGATTCTTTTCAAGAGTCGGTGCTGCGTTTACGACGGGGAGAACAGCGACATATTTTAATACTACATCAATGATTTTCTTTCTGGTACTCTTTGCATGTTCGCTTATAACCGTTCATCTTGCATATATCATGGAAGAAACTGGATCAAAAAAAGTGATGATGATTATTCTTTTTTCATTCATAGGTTTACTAGGTTATATAATTCCCTTTGTTGTATTTTTACTACATATTGAAGCGATTACTGTACCAACATGGCTTTTAGAAACAATTCTAAACACATCAGGAGATTCAATTGAATATCTTTTTTCTAATAGTTACAGCAATAATGAAATACTATTTTTGATTTTTGTAGCCAATATTCAATCAACTGGGCTATTTGTTGCTATGCCATTTATTTACATTGGTGTCTTGCTTGCGTTTATTATTATCTCGTCCATAGTTTTGGCAAAATGTAACTCTTCAGTGGAATTAATAGGAAAATGGTGGTTTGCTTTACTTCTAACTTTTGGCATTGCACCAGTTGCTATACTTTTAATCACTATCATCATTCCTCTTGTTGTGGGTGGTGGTGCGATTGTTCTAATATGTGGTGCAATTTTCCTTGTAATTAAGTTTTTCTCTGGTGACTCTGGTGGCAGTGGTAAAACACTCATCATTAAAGATAATGTGACAGGAAAAGTTGAAAGATACGACAAGGTGGACGATTAGAGTTATATATGGATATTGTTCAACTGCTATACATAATAATAGGTAGCTTTTTGGGTTTTGGGTTTGCTTTAGTTGCTGAATTTGCGTTAACGCAAATGAAAAAACATAAAGATGCGCTTAAAGCAAAAAGTAACCTAAATGACGAGTTAATTCATATTTACCATGATTTTTACGATGTAGAAAATAATCAACTGCGAACCGAAGAAATATTTTTTGATACTCCAATTTGGAACTCTGTAACTTCAACTGGCGACATCTTAATAATGCTTAATAAAAACAAGTCTTTTAACTCATATTACTCAAAGGTCATGGACATATACGGAAAATTAAAAGCAATTGAAAAAATGCAATCGATTGGCAATAAGGATTATAAAGAAGATATATTTAGTGCGAAAGCTCATATTGTCAGTTTAATAAGAGATAAGGATATTTTGAATATTTCTTGAGGTTATAAGAGTGGAAAACAAAACGTTTGGACGAAGTATTATAGTATCAGCTACAACAAAAGATGATACTAAAACTATTTCTGCAGAAGCGGCTAACATTCCTAAAGATAATACATCGCAATCTAGCAGCAGTATGGCGCATTTAATTACTCTGAGCGGGCAACAAGTGGTTGACAAACATGAGCTTAGTGTCGAACAAGTACTTGAGAGATGTATTGAAATTGATTATGAAACAATGGAAAACTTGACAGAAGACAGCGAGGGATGCTTAAATCAATGGGTTGAGATTTTCTATGCATTTCCCGAAACATGGTACATGCTTATGAACGATGATGAAATAGTTGGGTATTGGCATTTTGTTTGCCTAAATGACGAAAATTTTGAAAAATCAAAAACAGGGGAGCTGTTAGACGGCGATGTTACCATAGACACAATAGAGCATATGTTTTTACCAGGAAGTTAC
>JAITFS010000190.1 GCA_031281195.1 Oscillospiraceae bacterium | reverse complement strand
AAAGAGTTTGTAGAAGTATTGGCAACAAAATCTGCTGTGCCCGGCGGTGGCGGAGCATCAGCATTAGTGGGAGCGATTGGCACTGCACTTGGTACTATGGTTGGCAGCTTAACTGTAGGAAAGAAAAAATATGCAGAAGTTGAAGCAGAAATTATAACAATGATGGAAAAAGCAGAAGCATTACAAGCGGAGTTACTCCGCTTGGTTGATGAAGATGCAGTTGTCTTTGAGCCACTCTCAAAAGCGTACGGTATTCCAAAGGACGACCCAACCAGAGATAAGGTAATGGAAGAAGCCTTGTGCTTAGCTTGTACCGTTCCACTGGAAATAATGCGGCTTTCGGCAAAATCGATTGAACTACATGAGGAGTTTGCAAAAAAGGGAAGTGTACTAGCTGTTAGTGATGCCGGTGTTGGAGCGATTTTCTGCAAAGCGGCTCTGCAAGGAGCAAGCTTAAATGTGTTTATAAACACAAAATCTATGTTAAACAGAGACTACGCAGAAAGCATAAATGAAGAAGCAACAGATCTTCTAAAAACCTATTGCAAACTCGCTGATGAAATATTTAATACAGTAACGGAGAAGCTGAAGTAGTAGTAAGTTGTTAAAAGCAGAAACCCGATCCTATAAGGAGAAATAACATAATGCTCAACTATGAAGTGTTCAGTAAGGAAAATCAACCAAAAGAAACCGAAATCAAGGATTTTGTCGGAAAAGAAATATTTGATATATTTAGTGAATTAGACACTCACTTACGCGAGGATTATAACATCAAACCTAAATTAGCTTACTCAAATTGTGCTATGGATAAAAATATCTGGCGAGGGTGGAATATTAAATATCAAAAAAGCGGCAAATCGTTATGTACAATTTATCCGCAACAAGGGTATTTTTTAGTATTAGTTCCGGGAAAAGCTTTTGAAGTACGAGATGAAAATACTGTACTAGAAGTTAAGCTGGCTGTTGAAATTAGGAAAAATGAAATCAGCACAAAGAAAAAGGCGTAATGGTGCAAATTGAAAATAACTAGGAGATTACATGAAACTGTGTTATAATCACATTAGATTTTCGCCATTGTATAAGATTGGAGTGAGTAATATGGCAACAACAACATTTGATAAGAATATTGAAATAGATCAATCTGCAGCTGAGCATCTTGTCAGTATTTTAACAAGACCGGCACCACCTCGCCCCAAGCTTGATAATAGGTTTTGGGAAGAGAACGAAAGGAAAGTTAAAGAATGGTTGTCCCCCTCAGAGAAGCAATAGACTCAGGAGCATTTGAAAAAGTCCTATCTGCTATCTCTTTGTTTTCATGTCAGGATTCCGATGTAGAAACTTTTTTGAAAAGCAAGGCAATAGACTTTGAAAAGCGTGATAAAAGCCGTACTTATCTGGTGTTTGAAGATACAAGTATGGCTTTATTAGGTTACTATACGCTTTCTCTTAAGGCACTTCCATTTAATCAAAATGTATCAAAGTCAACTATTAAAAGCATAGACGGTTTTTCAAAGGATATTCGCGCTGTCGGTATTGTTCTGATAGGTCAGTTTGGTAAAGATTATACTAAGGCAAAACATATAGATGGAGATTATCTTTTTAGTATCTGTATGGAAACTGTATATAGGGTACAGGATTTAATTGGCGGTAGATTTGTTATGTTGGAGTGTCATGAAATAAATAAAGTGGTTGAGTTTTATAAACGGCAGGGTTTTGAATCATTACAATATGATGAGTCAGATAAATATCTTCAAATGATTAGACGTTTATAGTGACTTTTATCATTTTTAGAACCTTTTTTGGACTGATTTATCCCAATTTTCATGCATATAATGTTGTGTAAATGTTTTATAAAAAGAATAAAATGAAAAAAAGATTAACAGCACTTATATTAATATTCGTAATATCGTTAATTATAATTGCCGGATGCAAAAAAGAAACCGATAATAACGGAAGTTTGGATAATGGAAAACCAAATGTAAACGATACTGAGTATGTTTATGTTGCAGAAACATTGCCAATTCCGGATGATATAAAAAACATACAAAATCTCATATATGTAGACAATAAATTATACTTCGTATCAACCTTTACATCCACTACTTATATACCAATTGGTGATAATTCTGATGAAGTTATTATGGATGATTTTTACAATCCTAAGTATTCAGAAATTTTCACTATGAATCTTGACGGAACAGATGTTTACCGGTTACCCGATTATACTTCACCACTTAATGTTGCACCCGGAAATATTGGTTTTCACACTATTGTAGATATGATTATTGATACCGGTAATAACCTGTGGGTTCTTGAGTTTTGGGAGCATTGGGAACAGATTCCTGAAGCTACGAGCAAGTATAGTTCAGGTTATGCTCTGCGAAAACTAGACCTTACAGGTGCCGAACTCTTTACTGTTGATATTAGTAAAGTAATTGAAAAGCAAGAAGAGTTTACAGAAACCGATAATCCTAATCAAGAGCGAGTGAAATCAATAATCACCAGTATAAATGTTGACACAGACGGAAATATCTATGTACTCACGGCTTTAACTGACGAGTATGGATACTCCACCTTTAGCGAGATAGTTTATGTTTTAAACAATAATGGTGATATTATATATAGTGAATCACTTTTAATAGTTTTATCTAATAAACTAAATCGATTATCAGACGGGCGAGTTGCTTGTATAACCCATTATCCAAACGACGCTAGTATTAGTATGCTTGCTCTGCGTGAAATAAGTATGCCCAAAGATGAAGACAATGAAACTGATAGAGATACTACAATTGTAGGCGGAATGATTATAGAAGGGTTTAACCAAGACGCTTTTAGTAGCAGCGGCGATTTTGAAGCTTTCATAAGCAATAATTTTAGTTTATTCGGTATAGAAACTGAAAGTTATGAAATTGTTAAGTTGCTTGATTGGTTGGATGTTAATATAGACGTAGGTAGTGGAGGAGTTGAGAGTATAATAATGTTAGCTGACGAGCGTATTATTTGCAATATTCGTCACTCAATGTCAACAAAGCTCTATATTCTTACAAAAACACCAAAATCAGAAATTTCAGAGAAAATTACCCTCACACTGGCAGGTTACAACTTGAGGTTTCAAGATGAACTGCGTAGTATGGTAACAAAGTTTAATAGTGAAAACGCAGATTATTTTATAGAAGTCATTGATTACATGGATTATAATATAGAGCCTCATGATTATGCCGGACTAACCAGACTAAACACCGAGATAATTTCCGGGAAAATACCTGATATCATTTCTTTAGAATTTATGCCTTATAACACATTCGCAGGAATTGGGCTACTTGAGGATTTATATCCCTTTATTGACAATGACCCGGAATATAGCCGCAGTGATTTAATGGAAGGAGTTTTCAGAGCAGCAGAGATTGATGGAAAACTATATCAAGTATTCCCGACATTTTCTATAAGCACTATGTTAGGCTCTCCGTCTGTTTTAGATGAAAAAATGGGTTGGAATCTTGATGATGTAAGAGCAGTATTAGATGCTAATCCGAACGCTGTTATACCTTTTGGATACGGAGCGACTCGAATTGGTTTCTTAAGAAGTATGATAGAACACAATATTGATGAGTTTATAAACTGGGGAAATGGAACAGCTAATTTTGATACAGACAGTTTTATAGATATTTTGGAATTTACTAACGATAATTTCCCTCTTGATTATGAAGATATTGATTTGAAAGCTCTTGGTATTGAACCATGGGAAGCTAGTCCTGCTAATTTAGTGACTTGGGGGCTTAAAATTGTATATGATCTTTCAGCAGGGGGACTTGGTCAATTTGGATATTATCAACAAATAAAGAAAGAATTTGGTGGTGGCGAGTTAGTTTTTAAAGGTTTCCCAAACGATAAGCGAAGTGGAGGTAGCTCTATTAGAGCTCATTACGGTCTGGCAATAACAACAGCCTCAGAGCATAAAGAGATTGCATGGCTGTTGCTGCGGGATTATCTTGACGAGGATTTCCAAATAAAATACCAGTCACATTACGTGTTTCATAATTTTTCTACTAATAAAGCCAGATTTCTAAATATTGCATCTGAGT
>JAITFS010000132.1 GCA_031281195.1 Oscillospiraceae bacterium | reverse complement strand
ACATTTACATCTGCTCTCACATACGCAATAGCTGAGTCTAAGGCATCTCTGGAGCGAATTAATTCAGTTAAAATCAGTTCCCTGTTAATGCCAAACTCACCTCTTTGTATGTTAATCTTTTTGGTATCTGTTTGGTTCTCTATTGCTTATCTATAGCTTGGCTATATTATCAGAAAACATTTTGTTTGTCAATACCATTTTTTTCTGCTATTATACTAATATAAGGAGGTGTGAAAGATGGCATTGATTGAGTTACTATCAAGTGTATCTTGGGTATCAGTAGTTTTGTTTTTAGTTGGATTGGGATTTGTAATCGCTGAGATGCTACAACCGGGTTTTGGTTTTTGCGGAATATTAGGAATCCTGAGCTTTGTGGGGTGTATTTTCGTTACATCAAACACTGTCACAGAGGGTATAATTCTCACAGCATTTTTCTCTGTGATACTGTTAATTATGCTCGGAATATTCTTTATATTAATATCTAAGGGGAAAATCCCAAACAAACTCATTCTTCGTGATTCAGAATCAAAGGATTTAGGATACTCCGGTACAGTAGATTTTGAAAAGTATGTTGGAAAATCCGGAGTAACTAAGGTAGCATGTCGTCCGGTAGGAATTGTTGACTTCGATGGTACAGAAATAGAGGTTGTCAGTAACGGTGAGTTTATCGAAAAAGACGTCTCTGTTGATGTAATAGAAATTGAAGGCAACAGAGTTGTTGTAAAACCGCAAAAGTAATACCCCTCCCCTACGCCGGGAATACAGAAGGAAGGTTGGAGTAAGAAATGGATGGATTAGATTTTGGAGGATATGAAATGGATTTTATGGTTGTCACCGCTATAGTATTAGGAGTTATAGTATTTTTTTGGATTTTCTTTTCGCTGATACCCGTTAGACTTTGGATTAGTGCAATTTCTGCTAATGTTAAAATCAAAATTGGCACATTAATAGGTATGAAGCTTCGTAAAGTTACACCTGCAAAAATTGTAAATCCGCAAATCAAAGCAACAAAAGCAGGATTAGACTTGTCGATTAATAAGCTTGAAGCTCACTATCTTGCAGGCGGAAATGTTGACCGTGTTGTAAATGCACTCATCGCCGCACAAAGAGCAAACATCGGTCTTGAGTTTGAACGTGCAGCCGCAATTGACCTTGCAGGCCGTGATGTTCTGGAAGCTGTACAGATGAGCGTAAACCCAAAAGTCATTGAAACACCCGCAATTTCAGCTATTGCAAAAAATGGTATTGAGTTGGTGGCAAGAGCCAAAGTCACAGTCAGAGCAAATATTGACCGTTTAATTGGTGGAGCCGGAGAGCTTACAGTTGTCGCTCGTGTTGGTGAAGGTATTGTATCAACTATTGGTAGCTCCAGATCTCACGAAGAGGTGCTTGAGAATCCCGATAGAATATCAAAGATTGTGCTCAACAAAGGTCTTGAAGCTGGTACAGCATTTGAAATTTTATCAATTGATATTGCAGATATTGATGTTGGCAGAAACATCGGCGCTCAGCTTCAAACCGATCAGGCAGAAGCAGATAAACGCATAGCACAAGCAAAAGCAGAAGAACGCCGTGCAATGGCAATTGCTATTGAGCAAGAGATGCGTGCACAAGTTCAAGAGATGAGAGCAAAGGTTGTCGAAGCAGAAGCAGAAGTGCCAAAAGCAATGGCTACCGCATTACGTGAAGGTAAACTCGGTGTCATGGATTACTACAATATGATGAACGTAATATCCGACACTCAAATGCGCAGTTCAATAGCCGGGTCGGACGAACAAAAACGTCCTGACCAAGAGTCATAAGTAAGATAGCTATGGAAGAAGTTGTAAGAAAAGGAAAACGTTTGCCACCTCAAAGTGCTAACACCCCTCCTCGTAAAAATCGCAGGACTGGTGTTAGAGCCGCCGGTACTAAAAGCAGTGTGTTGCCTACAACAATTCAAAAGCAAAAATCCTCCCACAGCACACTTACCGCTCTAGGAATTGAGTTAAGTGCAGACACTGCCCGGCAAGCAATAATCTTATCAGAAATAATCGGTAAACCGGTTTCAAAACGCTCTCGCAGATAAAAATATTCACAAAATATGAACAGTATTTACCAAACGTTGAAAAACTCACCTTAAGTGGTGAGTTTTTTTATCATTATACTTGTATTTAACGTTGAATAAATGTTAATGAAATATTCATAATTACATTATGTCAACTAATTTCATCTTCTGATTTTATACGATATTTAACTTGCTGACTGTCATTATTTTCGTATAAATTACTCACAACCCTTTGTATTAACTGGTTTTTCGCACTGTGGATAACACTGTGGACAATGTTGACAACTTTTTGTACTTGTAATTTCACAGTATACTTATGTCAACTAATTATAGCTTATAGATAGTTACAATTACATTATTTTTTGTTATTTTTTCATCATTTTATGTGTATTTTTGAAGCTATTTGTAGAAATTTCTACATAATTTGCATACAAAAGTGTGAATATTCATCATTTATATTCATAGTTGACTTCGGGTATACAAATTGTATTCAAAACATTCCTCTCTTGCTTTTTCTCTGTCAATACTATAAGATACTAATCACTAATAGGAGACATGTTATGGCTGGTCATTCTAAGTGGAAAAACATACAAAGAACTAAAGGCGCGCAGGATGCTAAACGCGGAAAAGTTTTTACAAAAATTGCCCGCGAAATAATTGTTGCTGTTAAAGAAGGCGGAGGTGGTGACCCTGCGAAGAACTCACGCCTTGCTGCCGCTATAGCAAAAGCAAAAGCTGCAAATATGCCAAATGATAATATTAAACGCACAATAGAAAGAGCAATCGGTGCAGGCAGTGGAGACAGTTACGAGAGTGTAACTTATGAGGGGTACGGTCCACGCGGGGTTGCTGTTATAGTTGAAGCAATGACAGACAATCGTAATAGAATAGCTGCCGAAGTTCGTTTATGGTTTGATAAGTATGGTGGTAATCTTGGTACAACCGGATGCGTTTCCTGGTCTTTTGATCGAAAAGGTATAATTATTATTGATAATGAAGAAGGAAACCTTGATGAGGATTCCGTATTTAATGATGCTCTTGAATCTGGAGCAGATGATATTGAGATAGATGATGGGATATTCGAGATTAGCACAACACCGGAGGCATTTTCTACAGTAAGTGGTGTACTCGAAAGCTTGAGATATAACTTTTTGTCAGCGCAAATCGAGATGGTACCTCAAACCTATGTCACACTAGATGACCCAACCGATATAAAAAATATGGAAAAAATGTTAGAATTAATGGAAGACAGTGATGATGTCCAGGATGTATGGCACAACGCAGTGTTTTAACACATTACAAATACTAGACAAAATGTTTTATATAAAGTAAAATAACAAGGCATATTAAAAGTAGTTAAGAACTACTCAACGAAAGGATATTACTAACATGTTAAACAGAAACCCTTATGCACAGCAACAACAACCAAGAGATCGATTTTCATCACTGTGGAGTGGAGAAACAGATTTAGAAGCAGCAACATCATCATGTCTCAACAGAGTTTTTCTTAGAATGTTTATGGCTCTATGCGTAACAGCCGCAGTTTCTGCCGGATTGTACTATGCCCCCTCCCCCGTAGCCGGTTATGGTAGCATGACAGAGTTTTTACTTGTTAATTTTGAAAACCCCGGAATGAGTTTGTTTATCCTGATAGGACTGGTTGTTGCTCAATTTGGATTGGTTATTTTCCTCTCAGCAAGAGTTATGAAAATGTCTTCTTCAATATCAAATGTTATGTTTTTTGTTTATGCAATTCTAACCGGATTGTCACTGTCAACAATTTTTATGTCCTTTGATCTTGGCATTATTTTTCAAGCCTTCTTAGTTTCGGCATTAATGTTTGGTGCAACTGCAGTTTACGGAGCAATCACAAAACGCGATTTATCCCGACTAGGCAGTATTCTAATAATGGCTCTAATTGGTTTAATTATTGCAAGCTTCGTAAATATTCTTTTCGTCAGAAACGATACAATGCTTATGCTAATTAACTATGCAGGTGTACTCATTTTTGTTGGTCTCACAGCGTATAAAACTCAAGGTGTAAAAAATATGCTAAACATGGTCAACTCCGGAGCTGCAGATTCCATCATTGTAGCTGATAGAGCAGAAGCAATAAAAAGAATCTCAGTCATGGGTGCATTAACGCTGTACTTAACATTTATCAATCTATTTTTACGAATCCTTATAATAATGAGCCGCAGACGATAAATATAATAAAAAATATTTTTCAAATTATTTTCTCTACATTTATATCTACAAGTTCATACTTAAATGTAGATGAACCACACATATTTTACAACTTTTCTACAAATAAATGTAGACAAACAGTGTCAAAGACCTTGAAACTGCAATAAAAACTTGTTGACATTAAAAAATATGACTGTATAATCAAAGCCTGAGGTGAAAACCTTGGGCTAAACAACGAACAGATGTTCGTAGCGAACAGATTGTTATCCTTGTTCCTGACGAGATCGGGGACCAAACAGCTCTCACAGGTGATACAAAAATACAAAAACTGAGGGCTTAGACCGAAAGGAGGTGAAACCGGCATGGCAAAGGAATCTGCAAAGTATGAGCTGATGTATATTATCGACCTTGACATCGGCGAAGAACAAATCGCTGCTATGGTAGAAAAGTTTAAGGCACTTATCGAAACCAGCGGCACTGTAGATGAACTTGACACAATTGGTAAGAAAAAGCTCGCATATCTAATCAACGACAAACCCGAAGGGTATTATGTACTCGTCAAGTTCACATCAACCCCAGAGTTTCCGGCGGAGCTTGACCGAGTTCTCAAAATTACAGACGGTATTATGCGCTGGCTGATAACCGTTATAGAATAAGGAGAACAGAATTATGAACCAAATCGTACTAATGGGCAGGCTCACACGCGACCCCGAACTCCGCGAAACCCCAAGCGGAACACCCGTAGCATCTTTTTCACTCGCTGTTGACAGAGGATTTACACCAAAAGACGGCGGAGAAAGACAAACAGATTTTATTGAAGTTGTTGCATGGCAACAAAGAGCACAGTTTGTATCAAGGTATTTTACAAAAGGTCAAATGCTGGCACTAACAGGCAGACTTCAAATACGTGATTGGACTGACAAAGAAGGTAACAAACGAAAAACAGCCGAGGTTGTAGCAGACAATATTTACTTCACTGAGAGTAAAAAAAGCAGAGAAGGCAGTAAAAACAACGGTTCTAAAGATGACTATGCAGAAAGCTACAATACCCCGGTAGAAAGCTCCGATTTTGCAGAGCTTGATATGGATGACGGAGAACTTCCGTTTTAGATTAAAAAGGAGTAACTAGTTTTGACAAACGATAGAAACGACAGAGATTCTAGACCACAAAAGCACAAACGCAGAAAAGTATGTCAGTTTTGCGCTGACAAGGTTCAAGACATCGATTATAAGGATGTTAACAGATTGCGTAAATGTATTTCCGAACGCAGCAAAATTCTTCCACGCAGAACAACAGGAGTATGTGCAAAACATCAAAGATGTCTGATGATTGCAATTAAACGCGCAAGACAAATCGCATTATTACCGTATGTATCCGATTAAAAATCTTTTGAAACGCTATTTGTGAGGTATTTTTAATACCTCACAAAAGCTTTATATGTGAATACCCGCTTGCTGTTTACATTTTTTTATGATACATTTAATGTCAATAAACAAAGGGGATTTTATTATGCGTAAAATGGAAGTATTTTTTGATTATTCGTGTCCATATTGTTTGGATGGACATGAAAAACTAAAGAAATTATTACCAAGATTTCCGGATATTGAGATTATTTGGAGACCTTGCGAAGCACACCCAAGACCGGAGGAACATGGGCTTCATAGTGATATTTGCATACAGGGGTTACTTTATGTGATGGAAACCGGCGGTGATATATGGGCATTTCACGATAATATGTACAATGCAGCATGTGTTGAAAAAGTAAACATCGAGGACCCAGAAGTTATTGTCGGTCACGTTACAGACCTTGTAGAGCCTGCAAGAATGCTCGGAGTTCTGCAAAGCGGAGTGTTGGCTGATGCTGTTCTGAAAGCCAATGACTATGCTTATGAAGAAAACGATGTTTGGGTAGTTCCCGCATTTAGGATGGACGGGAAAAAGCTGGATGCTGTTGGTGGCGTAGGTGTAGCAGAAGACGCACTGGAAGCATTTATGGAAGGTCCGGTAAAAAAAGCATAGTGAACATTGGTGGTATTCAAAAACTGACATTAATAGATTTTCCGGATAAAACAGCCTGCACAATTTTTACAGCAGGCTGTAACTATCGATGTCTTTATTGCCATAATAAGGACTTGTTGGAGTTTGACGAAAGCTCACAAAATGTTGATAATCACAAGCAGGTAATTGATTTCTTAAAGTCCAGAGTTGGATTACTTGAGGGTGTATGCATCAGCGGTGGTGAACCGCTCCTACAAGAGGATATTATTGAGTTTGTCAAAGAAATTAAGCAACTCGGTTTTTTAGTTAAAATTGATACTAATGGTAGTAATCCAAAAAAACTCAAAGAATTAATTAATAATAAATATATCGATTATGTCGCAATGGATATAAAAAATTCACCCGAAAATTACGCAAAAACAATCGATAAAGAAAAATATGATATAAAGCCGATAGAAGAAAGTTTAGCAATTCTTCGTAATAGTAAAATCCCTTATGAACTCCGCACAACAGTAACAAAAGAGTTACATACTTTAGACGATTTAATCGCTCTTGCAAAATGGGTATCTCCTGCTGATAAATATTTTTTACAAAATTATGTAGATTCTGATAATGTTTTACAAAAAGGTTTTATACCATTTTCAAATGATGAAATGAATTATTTTCTCACAGAGATTCGCAAATACCTCCCAAATGCTGAAATTAGGTAAGTTTCATATATATTGTGTTATAATAAAAAAATAATTACAATATATTGTATTTTATGCTTGACATAGCATAATAGCAGTGTTAGTATAGTGGTGCGGTGTGAGTTTTACAACATCACGCCGTTTATCTA
>JAITFS010000054.1 GCA_031281195.1 Oscillospiraceae bacterium | reverse complement strand
ACTCCCACATTATTATTGTTGCAGCAGTTGCAACATTTAATGATTCAACATTATCATCAAGTGGAATGTTAATCATTTCTGTACAAAGCTTTTCCACAGTTTTTGATATCCCTTGTCCTTCACTACCAAAAACAATTACACTATTTGACAAGTTGAAATCAAGAAGACTGTGTGCTTCCTTATTACTTGTTGTGCCGATATATCTTGCTCCTGATTGTTTTAGTTCATCATAAGTTAAGTACAACACTTTTTGCTTAAAAATCGCTCCCATTGATGCTCTTATTGTCTTTGGGTTGTATAAATCGGCAGTTTCTCCGGTGAGGATAACACTATCAATGCCAAAAGCGTTAGCAGAGCGAATAATTGTACCAACATTCCCCGGGTCTTGAACATTATCCAGTAAAATATGAGTTCCAATCTTTAAATCAACAGGTGCAGTTTCTGGCATATTGCAAATAAATAGCATACCCTGTGGATTTTTTTGTGATGATATGTAATTTAATAAATCCTGTGTAATAAAATAAATATTTGTATTACTAATCTCTGCTTGCCGGTTTTCGTCAGTTACAAATACACTTTGTATATTTGTATTTGATAAAACTGCTTCATTAAATAGCTTTTCACCATCACAAATAAATTGTTTATGTTCTGCTCGATATGATTTACTTTCACTTAATTTTTTTGCATGAATTACACATTTGTTACGCCTACTTGTTATCTTTTCCAACTTTGACACCAACTTTTCTACATATTTTTCTACATTTCGACCATTATACACCGAAAAGCTGCAAAAGCAGCTTTGAAAATATTTTTAATGTTTCGCTTTAACTAATTATGCATTATGAATTCTCAATCGGTTTCATGGTCGGGAACAATATAACATCCCTTATTGATGTACTCCCTGTTAACATCATAACACACCTGTCAATACCCACACCTAAACCACCCGTTGGCGGCATACCATATTCAAGAGCATTGATGTAATCATCGTCCATCATTTGTGCTTCCTGGTCGCCTGCTTCACGGAGTTTAACCTGATGTAAGAATCTTTGCTTTTGGTCAATCGGGTCATTTAGCTCACTAAATGCATTACCAAGCTCATTACGGCAAACAAACAACTCAAATCTTTCTGTAAGCTCAGGTCTGTCTTTTTTTCGCTTAGCAAGTGGTGATACATCAACAGGATAATCAGTTATAAAAATCGGACCTGTGAGTTTTTCCTCAACTCGTTGTTCAAAACACTCAAATAACAAGCTACCCCATGTAGCTTCTTTAGTATCAAGCATTTTCACACCAATAGAAGCTGCGGCTTTTATAGCATCCTCCGTACTTGTAAAAGACATAAAGTCAACACCCATCTGTTCTTTTACAGCTTCTGCCATTGACTTACGCTCCCAACCCGGCGTTAAGTCAATTTCCGTGTCATGCCATGTTAGCTTATAGCTGCCTAAAAGCTTCATTGCTGCTGATGAAAGCATTTCTTCAAACAAATCCATCATATCAGTATAGTCAGCATACGCCTCATAAAGCTCAAGCATTGTAAACTCGGGATTATGCCTTGTACTCATACCCTCGTTTCTAAAATCACGTCCAATCTCATACACACGCTCTATACCGCCTACAATGAGCCTCTTTAAGTGCAGCTCAGTTGCAACACGCATATATAATTGCAAATCCAACGTATTGTGGTGCGTTATAAACGGTCTTGCAGTTGCACCTCCGCTTATTAAATTAAGCACAGGTGTTTCGACCTCTATATATCCTCTATTATCGAGAAACTCACGTACATGCCGGATAAACGCACTTCGTATCTCAAATACTTTTCTGGTTTGTGGGTTCATTATCAAGTCAACATATCGCTGACGGTATTTTAACTCCTGATTTGTAAGTCCGTGATATTTTTCAGGTAATGGTCTTAGAGATTTTGCAAGTAGTTTTATAGAAATGCAATGTATGGATATTTCACCCATTTTTGTTTTAAACACTCTACCTGTTAAACCAACAATGTCACCAATATCATCTTTTTTGACATCTTCAAAGGTTTGATCTCCAACATTACTTTGGTTTACATAAACCTGTATACGCCCTTTATCATCTTGAATATCAAGAAATAAAGCCTTCCCCATCTCACGTTTTGCCATAATTCTACCCGCCATAGAAACCTCAGTATCTTCCATAGCTTCAAAATTATCTATAACGTCAGAGGTAAAAACTGTCCGCTTAAACTGCGTTTCATGAAAAGGATCACGGCCTTCATCTTGCAGTTTGCTTAATTTATCTCTACGCACCTGTAGAATTTCAGATAAGCTTTGCTCAATTTCGTTCATTAGTATTACTCGATATTTAGTATTTTAAATTTTAAGACACCTACCGGGGCTTCGATCTCGACAGTTTCGCCTTTTTTTCTATCAATCAAACCTCTGCCAAACGGAGAGTCATCAGAGATTCTGTTCATAGCAGGATTTGCTTCTTGTGAACCGACGATTTCATAAGTTAGGTCTTCTTTGCGCTCAAGGTCACGTACTGTGACTTTTCTACCCATACCTACGATGTCAGTTTTTTCAGAAACCTTTACTATCTCGGCATTTTCAACAAGGTTTTTAATCTCTGCAATCTTTGCATAGAGTCTTCCTTGTTCGGTTTTAGCATCGTCGTACTCGCTGTTTTCAGTCAAATCACCGAAGGACATTGCTTCTTTGATTTGTTGCGACACTTCTTTTTCACGAACAGTTTGTAAATAAACAAGCTCGTTTTTAAGCTCTTGAAGTCGCTCCTCACTCATTTTATACTTAGCTTCTCTTTGCAAAATATAACACCCCTTTAACATAAAACCGTACAGGACAAATCAAAGCCCTGTAGTTATAAATGGATTATATGGTACTATTCCATGTTTGTCAACAGTTTCTTACTTTAATAATTCTATAGCTTTTTGGACTTGCGGGTCGTCGGAAAAATTCAGGTCACCTCGTCTGAAAAGTGCAAACTCTTCATCTGTGAGAGGTAGTAAAAACTCAGGAGTAAAACCACCTTCGTCAAATAGGCTCACTCTGTTAGGAGTAAGATACATACCTGTTGATAAATGTACTGCACCACCGTTACTTAAACGTAAGGTAACCTGTGTGCGGTTTTTGCCTGTTGTTTGATCACCTATGGTATATGCGTATTTATTTTCACCAAGTATTGCTGCAAAATACTCCGCTGCACTAAACGAGTAGCTGTTTACAAGCACTGCTGCCGGCAAATCAATAAAGCTTGCATCAGAGTATGTGATATTTTCATCTCCTGCTCTGTCAACATGAATAAAAATCTCACCCTCAGGCAGAAGAAAATCAAGTATTCGCACTAATTCATCAAGTCTACCACCATTATTTGAACGAACATCATAAATAAATGATGTTGCACCTTGATTTATTAAAGCCTCTACAGCACTTATAAAGCCATTTGCTGCACCTGCTTCAAAGTTTTTTATAGCTACATAGCCGATATTTCCATCAATCATATCAAAAGAAATCGGATCAATAACAACTACGTCGTATAAAACTGTTAAATCGTGATATTCACCATCTGCTCTTAACACTGTTAAAATAACAGTGCTGCCAACCTCACGGCGTAAAAGAGAACGAACATCAACTAATGATAAACCACGTAAGCTCTCACCGTCAACAGCGGTTATAACATCACCGATTACTATACCTGCAAGGTCAGCACCTGATTCACGATAGACACCTCGAACCTCAATTCCACCACGAAAATCATCAACTACAACCTCTACACCTATACCAATATATCTGTTGTCGGTATTTTCAAGAAAAATAGTAAACTCGGCAGGTGTCATATAATATGACCACGGGTCATCAAGTGCATCTACAATCCCTCTCATTGCCGCATCTATTAACTCTTGTCTATCATAAGTGCCGATAAAACGGTCTGATATGACATTTAATAAGTCCTCGAAATAAAGCTCATCAGGACTTTGCTCAGGTGCTTTCGTTGGTATTAAATTAAAGCATGATGTAAGAAATACGAGTGAAACAGTAAATATTACCAACATCAATACTCTAAGAATAGCTACTTTTCTTAATAAAAATGAATTATTTTTTCTCATTTATTTATCCCTATTACGAAGTAATATTTTTACGAAGCAATATTTTATAAGCAAAAAATCGATTTATTTAACCAAGTCGTGTCATTGGATTAATTCTGGCACCATTTACTGATACCTCAAAATGTAGATGCGGCCCGGTTGAAATACCTGTTGAACCAATCAAACCAACAACCTGCCCTCTTGTTACAGAGGAATTTGCAGAAACAGATCGAGAGCTTAAATGTGCATACAATGTTGTCATACCATTACCATGGTCAATAACAACATAGTTTCCGTAATTAGAGTTGTATGTTGAAGTTATAACTGTGCCGGAGTCAGAGGCAAATACATTTTGTCCGTGTGGTGCGCCAATATCTATACCACCATGGAATCTCATATCTCCAAATACGGGATGTCTACGTGTGCCATAAGCACTGGTGACAGGTCCGCTGGTTGGCCACATCAAATCGCCGGTACCTGTGACCCAAGTTGCCTGGGCTGCTGCTTGAGCCGCTGCTCTTTCTTGAGCTCTTAATCTTGCTATCCGCGCTTGTTCTGCTTGTTGTTGTCTTCTAAGCTCTGCTGAGGCAGCGTTTATCTCCTTTTGTACACGGTCTTCTTCTTCGATAGCTTGTGCACGTAATGCCATAGCAGAGTCTATATCTGCTTCCATTTTTAGTATTAAAGCATGTGCTTCTTCAAGCTGCTCCTGTAGCTCTGCTTCCATTTGTTCAAGAGTTAGTTTTTCTGCTTCTAGCTCTTCTCTGGTTTCTTCAAGCTCCAGCTTCGCCAGTGCGGTTAAGTTTCGTGTTTGTTGGAGAGCTAAATATAATCTTTCATCTGCTCGCATAATATCATTTACAAAGTCCAATCTAGCGAGTAAATCAGAAAAGCTTGTAGAATCAAATATAATTTCCAAATAAGAAACTATACCATTTTCTTCCATAGCACGTACACGCCCTCTAAACTTTTGGAGCTGTGCTTCTTCTCTGTTTTGAGCAATTATAACCTCGTATTCTTTTTCACGGATTAACAGGTTAAATTGATTGATAATTTCATTCATATTATCAATTTCTAATCCGGTAATTGTTATGCGGTTATCAAGTACAGCTTTTTTTGCTATTTCTTCTTTTCGTTCAAACTCTATTGAGTTAATCATTGATTGAATCTCACGTTTTTGCATCTCAAACTCTCTTTTTTCTTCTCTGAGCTTATCGATTTGTGCCTGCGTTACTCTAGCAGATGCATTTGGTGATGTAAGTGCAGAGATAGCAATCATTGCAACCGAAAGAAACATTAATATAGCCAGTATTATTGCGACTACTCTTGCAAACTTCTTATTACCCATATTAAACCACCTCTAAACCTTCAAATATCTGTTGAGGGCGATTACACTGCCGCCTACTCCTACAGCAAACCCAATTCCTATAAATAAAAGGAAAATCGGAATTGATATGCTGGTAGAAAACGTAATTAGTGAGAAAAATCCACCTTCAAATAAAAACATATTACTTGCTGCTAACTCATAAAGACCTCTAACAGCAGCATAAGCAAGTATAGAACCTGTCATTCCTAATATAAAACCTTCAATTATAAATGGCCATCGGATAAAGGCATTTGTAGCACCAACCATTTTCATCAGAGCAATTTCCTCACGTCTTTCATAAGTAGCAAGTTTTATTGTATTTTGCATAATAAATAAAGATATGACAAGCAGTACAGCTATTATAATTACAGATATCCAGGTAACAACATTTCTTACTGACACAAGAGTTTGTGCTATTGCATGGTTTGCGTTAATATTACCCAGCTCCCGAATATTTCGTAATGTCTCCTGTGTCTGCACAATCTGTGAGACATCCTCAACATAAATTGCGTATCTATGTCTAAAGATTGTGACATCAATATCTTCAAACATATTTGAGTCTGAAAATCTTCTGGCAAAGCTCTGCATAGCTTCTTCACGAGAAATAAATGTAGCACTTGAAATATTGTGTATAGCTCTTATCCTTGGTTCTAACGCACGTGCATCAGACTCTGAAAGACTTTCATGCACATAAGCAAGAATAATATTTTCGCTTTCCAAAACACCAATTAAAGCGTTGATATTAAGAGCAAGCATAATAAAACTACCCATGATTATTAAGAAGGCTACTATAATACATATAGATGCAAATGACATAAGACCATGAGCAAAAATGCTCGAAATGCCTTCTCTTATGTAATAAAACGACCGATTTCTATTGACTTTCATAGTTATAGTACCTATCCATTGCATCGCTAACAATTCTACCGCCGTCTATAGCAATGACTCGTTGCGAAAACTGATCAACCAGAGGTTTTTCATGTGTTACAACTAAAACAGTTGTTCCAAGCTCATTTATTTTTTTAAGTAATAATAAAATCTCAAGGCTGCGAGCCGGGTCGAGGTTTCCTGTTGGCTCGTCGGCAATTATAAGCTTTGGGTTGTTGACTAATGCTCTGGCTATAGCAACTCTTTGCTGCTCACCACCTGATAGTTCATCAGGTTTTGATTTTGCTTTGTATTCAAGTCCGACTAACTCCAGGACATACGGAACACGCTGGCGAATATCACGGTTGGCTGCTCCGATTACACGCATTGCAAATGCAACATTTTCATAAACAGATTTATACTCAATTAGACGAAAGTTTTGGAAAATTGTTCCTATTGTACGTCTTAAATATGGCATTTTCCGCATTTTTATGTTGTCCATATCTTGACCATTTACGATAACTAATCCGTCTGTTGGTGCAATTTCACCAACCAATAAGCTGATTATAGTAGATTTTCCGGAACCGGATGGTCCGACAAGAAACGCAAACTCACCTGCATTAAGCTCAAAAGAAACACCTTTTAAAGCTTTAACACCGTTTGAGTATTCTTTAAATACATCGACCATTCTAATCATTTGCTTTTTACCTACTGTTTATTTCTGTTTTGTTAAGTTAAATTAAATTAGTATCTGGCTTCTTGCGAGACAAGATATTTCTTAACCATAAGAGCAACCTTGAAAATAATCGCATGGTCAAACTCACGCAAATCAAGACCTGTTATTTTTCTGATTTTATCAAGCCTATATACTAATGTATTTCTGTGAACAAAAAGTTTTCTTGATGTTTCCGAGACATTAAGACTGTTTTCAAAGAACTTATCAATTGTATATAATGTTTCTTGATCAAGAGATTCTATCGGGTTACGTTTAAATACCTCGGTCAAATAAATCTCACATAAGGTTGTTGGCAATTGATAAATTAACCTGCCAATTCCTAAGCTTTCATAACTTACAATTGGTTTTTCAGGTTCAAAAACCTTTCCAATGTCGATTGATATTGTTGCTTCCTTGTATCTTTCAGCAAGCTCACGTAAATGCCGTGCTAGTGTTGCAACACCAATAACAGATGAAATTGACAGCTCTGTTGAGATTCTTTCGTGTATCATTGCTGCAAGGTTTTGTAAGTATTTTGCATCACTATTTGGTGGTATTTCTTTGATTAAAGCAATATCTGTGTCAGCTATTGCAATTACAAAATCATGCTGTCTGTCGGGAAATGCGTTTTGCAAAAGCTCAACAGCGGCTTGGTTTGATGCCGAGTTTAAGTGAATCACCAGCACTCCTCTTGCAACCTCCGGTGAAAATCTCAGCTCCTTTGCACGAACGTAAATATCCCCTGGGAGTATGTTTTCGGAGATAATTGTTTTTACGAATGCACGTTTGTCATGGTTTTCCTCAAAGTAAATACCTGCTTCGTTAATCGCTATGCTTGCCATTATACACAAGGTTTTTGCAAGCTCGTCCTCACCTGCTGCAAATATTATGTAATTACTATCTGAATCTACTGCAAGGGATTTTAAAGTTTTGCCATCCATTTGTGCTAAATGCTCCTCAGTAGCACTGAGTATTTCAGATATATTTCCAATATTTGTACCAATTAAAGATAAATCACTGCTGGCAACTATAATACCTTCGGGGTCAATAACTCCGACTGCGCGGTTTGTAGCTTCTTTCATTTGCACGACAACACTTTGAAATATTCGACTGGCCATTAGTGAGAATCCTCCTATAACAAATAACGTTTTTGTCATTTTTACCATAAAAATTAAACATACAATGTGCATTATACACTAATAACACAGAATATGCAAGTGCTAAATCGTAACTTTTTGTAAACATTTGATTTTGTAGGGAACTATTTGCACCATTATTAATGTAACTCTTGGAAGCCCTCTTTAGTAAAGAGGGTGCCGTCCGCAGACGGCGGGTGATTTGTAGGGGATGATGAAAAGCACAGAGCAAGATTTTTACATCTTGCTCTGTATAATACATTTTATTTTCTTACGTTGCGATAACAACACCGGAGCCTACTGTTCTGCCACCTTCGCGGATTGCGAAGCGGAGACCTGCTTCAATAGCAATTGGTGTAATAAGCTCTACGTCTATTTCAACGTTGTCACCGGGCATACACATTTCTACACCTTCGGGTAGAGTGATAACGCCTGTAACGTCTGTTGTGCGGAAGTAGAATTGTGGACGATAGTTGTTAAAGAATGGTGTGTGACGACCACCCTCGTCCTTTGAAAGGACATAAACTTGACCTTTGAATTTTTTCAGAGGTTTAATACTTCCGGGCTTCGCAAGAACTTGACCTCTCCATATTTCGTCTCTTGAAACACCGCGTAATAGAGCGCCAATGTTGTCGCCGGCTTCTGCATAATCAAGAAGCTTGCGGAACATTTCGATGTCGGTGACGGTGGTTTCGCGTGGTTCATCCATAAGACCAACGATTTCAACCTTGTCGTTTTTGTTGATTTTACCACGCTCAACACGACCTGTTGCAACTGTTCCACGACCTGTGATTGTCATTGTATCTTCAACAGGCATTAAGAACGGAAGGTCTGCTTTACGTTCCGGTGTCGGAATGTATGAGTCAACAGCTGCCATAAGCTCTTTGATGCACTCATATTCAGGAGCATCCGGATCTGTTGAAGCTGATTCGAGTGCATTTCTTGCACTACCGACAATAATCGGAATATCATCACCCGGGAATTCGTACTTGGACAGAAGCTCACGAACTTCCATTTCTACGATTTCGAGTAATTCGGGGTCATCAACCTGGTCTGCTTTGTTGAGGAATACAACAATTGCAGGAACACCAACTTGACGTGCAAGCAGGATATGCTCGCGAGTTTGTGCCATCGGACCGTCTGCGGCAGATATAACAAGGATTGCACCGTCCATTTGTGCAGCACCGGTAATCATGTTTTTGATATAGTCGGCGTGTCCCGGACAGTCAACGTGTGCATAGTGACGGGTATCCGTCTCGTACTCAACGTGAGCAGTGTTGATTGTTATTCCGCGCTCGCGCTCTTCGGGAGCTTTGTCGATTGCATCATAAGATTCAAACTTTGCTCCGCCTTTGAGACTGAGGTATTTTGTGATAGCGGCAGTTAACGTAGTCTTTCCATGGTCAACGTGACCAATTGTGCCGATATTCACGTGGGGTTTATTTCTTTCAAACTTTTGCTTAGCCATTTGTGGATACCCTCCTTATAATTAAGTATCTTTATTTCATTTTTTCTTTAATCTGTAAACAGCCTTATGATTGTACAGTATCTATTATAATATTGCAAGCACTATTTTTCTAGAATTAATAATTAATAATTTACCTCAAAACCAGCCGCCGGTTATTACGTCTTGCAGGTTTTTGGGTAATTCGACATAGTGGCTCGGCTCCATTACGAAGTTTCCACGACCTTGTGTGTTAGAGCGTAAAATTGTTGCATAACCAAACATTTCTGACAGTGGTACTAAGCAACCAACCTCCGCTGCTCCACTTTTTGACTCCATTCCTGTGATTTGACCACGGCGAGAGTTTAAATCACCCATTACATCGCCCATATATTCCTCAGGAACAGTAACCAACACTTTCATAATAGGCTCTAATAGAACAGGGTGTGCTTTCATCATTGCTTCCTTAAATGCCATACTCCCTGCTATTCTAAAAGCAAGCTCTGACGAATCAACCTCATGGAAAGTACCATCAAGCAGTGTTACCTTAACATCTACAACCTGGAAGCCTGCCAATATTCCTGCCATCATTGCGCCTTGTACGCCCTCGTTTATAGATGGTATAAACTCCTTCGGAATGACTCCACCCTTAGTTTTATCAAGAAACTCATATCCTTTACCACTTTCGTTTGGTTCTAGCATGATTTTGATTTGAGCGTATTGCCCTTTTCCGCCTGTTTGTCTGATGTTACTTACATCAACCGTGGCTGTGTCACGAACAGTCTCTTTATATGATACTTGCGGTTTGCCTATATTTGCCTCAACCTTAAACTCACGTAATAATCTATCAACAATAACCTCAAGATGTAGCTCTCCCATACCTGAAATTATTGTCTGTCCGGTTTCTTCATCTGTATATGTTTTAAATGTGGGGTCTTCATCAGTTAGCTTTGACAAAGCGTTACCCATTTTCTCCTGTCCTGCTTTAGTTTTTGGTTCGATTGCAATTTGAATAACAGGTTCAGGAAACTCCATAGATTCTAAGATAATTTGCTTCTTTTCCTCACAAAGAGTATCACCTGTTGTTGTGTCCTTAAGACCAACAGCCGCTGCAATATCTCCTGCATGTACAACATTTATATCCTCACGATTGTTTGAATGCATTAAAAGTATCCGACCAAGACGTTCCTTGTGACCTTTTGTTGAGTTATAAACCATAGTTCCTGTAGAAGCTGTACCTGAATAAACTCTAAAAAAGGATAATCTACCAACAAACGGGTCAGTTTCTATCTTAAATACTAAAGCAGAAAACGGTGCAGTATCTGACGGCGGGCGGCTTTCCTCTTTGTCGGTATAAGGATGAATACCAACAATATCTGCAACATCAATTGGTGACGGTAAATAGTCGATAATTGCATCAAGAAGCTTTTGAATTCCTTTGTTTCTATATGAAGTTCCGCAAACAACAGGTACAAAATCTAAAGAAAGTGTAGCTCTGCGAATTGCTGCTTTTAGAGTATCAATTGGAATCTCTGCACCATCTATGTACAGCTCCATAACCTCTTCATCAAAATCTGCAACAGCTTCAATGAGCTTTTGACGATATTCATCAACAGTTTCTATCATATCTTCGGGTATATCAACATCAAGCGGCTCTTCGCCAAGCTCATCATTATAAACTGTAGCAGTTTTTTCTATAAGGTCAATTACACCCTTAAAGCTTGCTTCAACACCTATCGGTAATTGAATCGGCACTGCATTTGCTTTTAGCCTTTCACGAACCATGTTGATAACATTGTGAAAATCAGCACCGGTTATATCCATTTTATTTACATAAATAATACGTGGCACATCGTAGTGGTTTGCCTGCCGCCAAACAGTCTCCGACTGCGGCTCAACGCCACCTTTTGCACACATTACAGCAACACAACCGTCTAAAACACGAAGTGATCTTTCAACTTCAACAGTAAAATCTACATGACCGGGCGTATCAATAACATTTATGCGATAATCCTTCCAGTTACATGTAGTTGCTGCGGATGTTATTGTAATACCACGCTCCTGCTCCTGTGGACGCCAGTCCATTGTAGCAGCACCCTCATGCACCTCACCCATTTTGTAAGTGCGTCCGGTGTAAAACAAGATTCTCTCTGTTGTTGTTGTTTTACCTGCATCAATATGTGCCATGATGCCAATATTACGAGTTTTTTCTAATGAATATTCTCTGGACATGATAGTTCATCTTTCGTAAAAAAGTTCGTCATTG
>JAITFS010000038.1 GCA_031281195.1 Oscillospiraceae bacterium | reverse complement strand
GTTAAATAAATTACACGCTCCCAGTGCTGCAATCATTACAATTACTAATACTATTGCTACTAATTTTTTCATTTCCATCTCTCTTTGTTGTTATTTTCGGAAACGAAAAATGCCGTGTACATAACGAACTACTGTTCGCATTTTACATACACAGCACGCATTGTGCTACACAATCAACCATTTTCTATGAAGTTCTTGCGAAAATTCGCATATAGTAGTAAAATAGTCTACGTGGTATTTCGATAAGAAATTGTGTACGTACTTGCTTTACGTATGCAGGTCGTGGGGTGTTTCTACCACCTCACGGCTGCCGCCAAAATCAAGACGTTGGTATCCAACGTCCGGGGTGTTGACTTGTCAACACCTTGGCGAGGCACTTTCGTTTCCGTTTATTAGTATAAATTATGATAAAATAAAATGCAAGTGTTTTCTCAAAATTTATGATAGATAAGTAAGCTACTATAATAAAATGATAATAGACAATAAATAACTTTTACAATATATATCAGTTATATAACTGTAAAAAAAGTAAGGAGTGTATTCTATGAGTAAAGAAAATAATGAAATTATCTCGTATGATGAAAGTTCTCTTTTTAAACGAGTGTCAGGTATAATTGACAGTAGAAAGATTCGTTAATTTAGACATTGTTGCGACACTGTCGCCACAATTAAGCTGGTCACTTTTAATTGCCTCCGATGTCCTTTTGTGCTAGTTGTTTCACAGCTTTGTCAAAGTCGCTTTCCAGATTCCGTAACAGTCTGGAGCGGTAGATTTCAAACTCTTTTTCAGCTTTTTCAATAGCTTTTTTATGTGAAACGTTACCTGTTTGTATAGGTTGCGTTCGCTGCTGCGAATATCACGGATACGTTGCAGAAGCTCTCGGAAGTAGCGTCCTCCGCCACTTTTTAATCGTTCATCATCCAATGTGAAACCTTTTTGTATGTATTCATTTAATCGTTTAGTTGCCCACTTGCGGAATTGAGTTCCGCGATGTGATTTAACACGATAACCTACAGATATAATAACATCAAGGTTGTAGTAGTTAGTAGGTTTAGTAGAAAAATCGGAATTTCCGATTTTTCTTTTTGACTCAGCCTCGTTAAGTTCGCCCTCTGCATATATGTTCAATATGTGTTCATTGATAGTCGAACGTGCTTTTTCAAAAAGGTCTACCATATCATCAATTGTTAGCCATACTGTATCCTCATCAAAGTGCACGTCAACTGATACACTATCATCATCAGTTTTGAATATTACTATGTGACTATTATGTTCTTTCATACTCCCTCCATTTCTGAAACCAATAGTTTCAAAATTTACCTCTCTTAATTTCTGCTACGTTTACAGCACCCCCCCGCTCACACATACTCTATTTGCTCGTAAGCACCGATGTCTTTATATCCTAGTTTGTTATATATGCTGCGTGAAGCAGGGTTGTTTGCATCTGCAAATAAACAGCAAAACTTCTTGCCGTTATTTAACCGTGACTGTGAAAGCTCTGCAACAACTGTCGTTGCATAACCACGGCCACGAAAGAGTGGTGGAGTATATACCCAAGTTATAACCGCACCATTTGGAGTATCGCGCCCATGTACAGCCTGCGCAACCGGCACACTATCTACCCAAATAAAATGCGTGTTTTTATCAATACGTGTTCTGATACGCTCGTGGTTTTCTGCAAGAGAAAACGCAGGCAGATGGCAGTCTACGCAAAATGCCTGCTCCCATTGCGGCACATAAGATAAATCCTCCTCAGTTAATAATCTGTAAAAACCGCGGGCTTTTTTGTACTCGTTGAGTTTATACAGTTTCATTAACATCATTGATAAAACACGTGTTTTTTGATTGCTTTTTGAGGATTTTCTTAAATAATTTTCACTAAACTCACGAGCAAGCTTTGTTTTTGCAAAAACACCCGGTGGATTAAAATTGATTCGTGATAGTTCATCTATCAGAAGCTTAACACAATCACTATTGTACTCATCAGTTGGAGTTGACAGAACAATATTAAATGGTTTTGTGCAAAGAGCAATGAGTTGAATCGTTTCAAACTCATCTGTAATTGTACTCATTAACCACTCGGAAGTATCTGTCGGGTCGGTGTTAGACAAAATGCTTATGGGTAAGTTGTTCTCTGTTTCTTTTTCCAGCAAAACAGAGAGTACATCTTCTTTATATTTTTTAAGATTTCTGTAACGGTTGAATTGCATTTTCATAAAGTATATTGTACAATATAAGTATGAAAAAAGATACAGTTACATCTAACATAAAAGCCGTTGTTCTTGCGGCCGGTAAAGGCACCAGACTTCATTCTGACAAGAGTGATTTGCCAAAGGTTATGAGAGAAGCTTGTGGAAAACCTTTACTTTGGTATGTGCTTAACGCTTTGTCATTTATCGAAAAAGACGATATAATTATTGTTGTCGGTTACAAAAAAGACAGTATTATAAATCGTTTTGACGGATATACTTATGTTGAACAGGATAAACAGCTCGGTACTGGTCATGCAGTGATGGTTGCAAGAGATGAGCTTGAAGGTTTTAACGGTGTTATTCTACTTTGTTATGGTGACATGCCGGTGATAAAACAAGATGTTTATAAGGAATTACTAAAATCTCATTTTGAAAATAACAATGATTGCACACTTCTTACCAGCACATCAGACCTTGATATGTCATTTGGTAGAATTGTACGAGATGAAGATGGCAATTTTGTACATGTTGTTGAGGAAAAAGACTGCACACCCGATGAACTAAAGATAACAGAGCTAAACACAGGAGTGTATGTGTTTGATACTCCAAAGCTTCTTAAAGCATTAGAAAAACTGGGGAATAATAACTCACAGGGTGAGTATTATATAACGGATGCACCGGCTATTATGAAATCCTTAGGTGGTAAAATTGGTATTTGTTTTGAAAATCTTGGAAACGATATTATTGGTGTAAACACAGAAGATCAGCTTATTATGGTTGAGAATATGTTAAAGGAGGAGTAATCAAATGGCAGATGATAATTTAGACTACAAGGTAATCAAAGAAGTTCTTAATCAGGAAAAAAACAGTGACAAAAAACCCGGTAAGAAAAAACCTAAAGCTGTTGTCAAAGTTCCAACAATTTTAGCATTAATTGCGTGGGCTCTTTTAGCAACTATTTGGGTACTGGTAGACCAAGCCGCACCAAGCAAGGATATGTTGTTTTTCACCTCGTTTTTTGGTACAGGTACTACTGTTGCCCGCTGGGATAGAACACTCATAAATGTATCATATATTCTTTTAATTGTTTCACTAGGCTCATGTGCTTTATCGCTTTTATTAAACTTTTATAACAAGTTTAAATATAAGGAAAAGCTTAGGGTTTCTTCCTTTTTTGTCAGTAGTGTAGCAATTGTCGTTTTTATAGTATTTTTAGCAAACTTCTCCTCAATTATTGGTAGATGGTAATTAATAGTGAGCATATTATGTGTTTTTTTCGGTTCCGTCAAGCGGAACCATGGACGGTGTAGCGCCAAAGCTCTGCACATGGATGTGCAGGTCTTTGGTAGGAACCGCTAAAAAAATATATAATATGTGAACTAAATATCAATTCTCCTACATTCTAAATAATAACGTTTGTCTTTGGCGTGGCCTACTGAGAAGCTTTTTCTTGGGAATACACCTCTTTTTGCTACAGTTTCAAAAAAATCAGATTTGCACATGGACGGTAATATCAAACCGACCGTGTGCTCTCTTTTAGCCAGTTTTTCTGTTGTATCCTCACCATGAATGTAGTCGATTATACCACCATTTGCTTTTACATATTCGTCTACAAAATCCTGCATAAGCTCATATAAATCACCAATACACTCAGCTTTTATGTTTATTTCACCCTCATCGTTTTTTGTTATCCATTTAATTTTATAGTCATTTCCTTTTGGCATAGCTTCTATAAAACCATTTACAAAAGCATCAGCATCAACATCAAATAACACACGATGAATAGCTTCAAAATCAACAGCAGGGTCATAAACATTGTTTAATTCTACTAAAGCTTTTCGTGCAGGGTGGTTTACTCTTTCTTCTTCATTTAAACCTTGTTTGATTTCTTCCCAATACACTTTTGCTGCTGCCAGAGAATGGTTACCATCACCCATTATCATAAGCAGACCATCTTTATACAACAAATCCAATGCATTTATAACATTTTCTGCATCTTTTCCCGTCACCTGCCAACCTTTGATAAAACCTCCACCTTCCATAAGTGGGAAATCATAAAGTAACGGAAAACTATCTACTTTTTTAGCAATTTGCCCGATAACAGTATCTTTTTTATCATCTATAAATGTGATGATATGTGGAAGCTCCAGTGGTGCAGCCTTGCGTATCTTTACACGCGCCGGTAATCTGTCCAGCACTGTCCCCTCACTGGCTCGTATTGCAGAGCTTTTTCCGGTGTAGTCATACTCATCAAGGTCTACTGCTCCAATGATTCCTTTACGTACTCTACCATCGGGTTGTGTCCGTTCGATGTAAATAAATGAGTCAGTAATATCAACAAAGATTCCTTTATCAATGTAACTTTGCATTGTAGTGTTGATTTTTTTTATTTCTACATCTTCATCAATTTCTTCTAAATATGTTTCAGGTACAATTAGATTTAGTGATGATGGGTTGTCGGCAATATCATTTTTAATACGCTCCCAATATTCTCTTTCTGATGAAAATTGGTCGCAGGCTATTACGCTCCATTTTGGTAATAGTTCATCAGCCGGGATTAAAATGTCTGTTGTTGAAAATATTTTTTTCATATAAAATCTCCTTAAATATTAATCTCCGTAGGCTGCTTTTAGTGCTTTTATGTATTCGGGGGTTGTGCCGCAGCAACCACCAACAATCCTTGCACCGATGTCTTTAAATGGAAGCATTTGAGCGGCAAACTGCTCCGCTCCTGTTTTATACTCACCACTTAATGAATCCGGTAAACCGGCATTTGGTTTTATTATTAATGGTAACTTCGTAGCATCTGCAATACGTTTTGCTATATCATACATCTGTTCGGGTTCTAGCGAGCAGTTAAGCCCTAGTGCTGCAACACCTAAGCTTTCTGCAACTTCAACAAAAACCTCCGGTGTTACCCCCATAAATGTATATCCTGATTTTTCAAAAGTCATTGTTGCAAGAATTGGCAGTTTAGTATTTTCTTTAATTGCTAGTATCGCAACACGAAGCTCCTCAATATCACTCATTGTCTCAATTGATGCAAAATCAACACCACATTTTTCACCTATTATGACTATTTCCTTAAAAATCTCATAAGCCTGTTCAGGCTCTAAGTCACCAACCGGTTCGAGTAACTCCCCTGTTGGGCCAATATCTAATGATACCTTCGTTTTATATCCTTTGGTCGCACGTTTGGCAATCTCGACTGCGGCAGATACCACCTGCTCCGGACTTCCTGCTCCTTTTAAGTTTAAGTTTGTTGAAATAAATGTGTTTGTACAAATAATGTCACTTCCTGCTTCGACATATAATCTATGCACGGATTCAACTGCTTCAGGATTTGAAATATTCATAAGGTCTGGTCTTTCGCCCGGTTTTAATCCTCTTTGTTGAAGCATTGTCCCCATTGCTCCATCATAAAAAATGTAATTACCAAACTCATCAAATATCATTGTAAACTCCCCTCAAGTATTGTATTATATATATTATCATAATTGTGGAGTTACATCAATGGAAGAACTTTCAAAGAATTTTATACAAGTATTTGTTGAAGAGGATATTGCTCCGGGTGGGCGTTTTGAAGGGAAAACTGTGCATACAAGATTACCACCTGAACCTAATGGTTATCCACATATCGGACATGGAATGGCATTTTCGTTAAGTATGAGTATTGCTGAGGAGTACAATGGGTTATGTAACTTACGATTTGACGATACAAACCCTGAAAAAGAAGAGGAAGAGTTTGTTGAAGCGATTTGTGAGGACATTCGTTGGTTAGGTCTTGATTGGGGTGACAGATTATACTTCGGCAGTGATTATTTTGAAGAAACTTATGATCTTGCAATTGGTCTCATAAAAAAAGGTCTTGCATATATCTGTGAATTAACACCGGAGGAAACTAAAGCAAATCGTGGTGATATTGGTGTGCCTGCAATTTCTCCATATAGGGACAGGTCGATTGAAGAAAGCTTAGATTTATTTCAACGTATGAGAAATCGCGAATTCCCCGAAGGTGCAATGACACTTAGAGCAAGGATTGATTTAGCAAGTGGTAACTTTAATATGCGTGACCCTGTTTTGTACCGTATAAAATATGCTCATCATCACCGACAAGGTGATAAATGGTGCATTTACCCGATGTATGATTTTGCTCACCCGATTCAGGATGCAATCGAGGACATTACTCATTCTCTGTGTTCGCTCGAATACGAAGACCATCGACCACTTTATGACTGGGTTATTGATAATACAGATATCAAAAGTAAACCCAGACAGATAGAGTTTGGTCGCCGCAGTCTTGACTATACGGTTATGTCAAAACGTAAGCTTCGCCGTTTGGTTGAAGAAAATTATGTCAGTGGTTGGGATGACCCTCGTATGCCAACATTACGTGGACTTCGCCGACGTGGTTATACACCTGAGTCAATTCGCGATTTTTGTAAACGCATTGGAGTTGGGCGAACATCAAATACAATCGAGTACGCTCTGCTTGAGCATTGTTTACGTGAGGAATTAAACCTAAATGCAGCTCGTGCAATGGTTGTGCTTCGTCCTTTAAAGCTTGTTATAACAAATTATCCTGAGGATAAATCGGAAACTGTTCCAGTTGAGAACAATCCAAATGATGAAAGTACCGGAAAACGTGAGGTTAATTTTTCTCGTGAAATTTGGGTTGAGCAGGATGATTTTATGATAGAACCACCAAATAAGTATAATCGTTTGTTTGTTGGTAACGAGGTTCGGCTAAAAGGTGCATTTATCGTAAAATGCACAGGTTATGAGCTTGATGATGGCGGTAATGTAATAAAAGTTTTCGCTGAATACGACCCTGCTACCAGAGGTGGCACAACTCCTGATGGCCGTAAGGTTCGCGGTACAATCCACTGGGTTGATACAAGAACTGCTGTAGATGTTCAGGTGCGTTTGTACGATAATCTCTTTACCGACCCATATCCTGATGCTAATGATAAGGATTTTACAACATTAATAAACCCATATTCTCTGGAGATTTTATCAGATTGTAAAGCTGAAAAAATGTTAGAAAGTGCAGAAGCTCCAAATAGTTATCAGTTTTTACGTCTTGGTTATTTTACAGTAGACAACAAGGATTCAAATCCAGATAATCTCGTTTTTAACAGAACCGTAGAGCTTAAAGGTAGTTATAAGGGGTAGATAAAAATAAAAGAAACCTAGTATGAAAGGTAATAAATATAATGACAGTTGATTATAAACCAAAAGGAATATGTGCAAAAAATATCAAATTTGATGTTGAGGACGGGATTATAAAATCAGTTGATTTTGATGGTGGTTGTCCCGGTAATTTGCTTGGAATATCAAAGTTAGTAGTAGGTCAAAAAGCCAGTGATATAATTGAGCAATTTGACGGATTAAAGTGCGGTAATAAAGCAACCTCTTGCCCCGACCAACTCGCAAAAGCATTAAAAGCGTATGTTTAATATAAAAAAGGGACTGACAATCAGCCCCTTTTTTTAGCTGTTTTTGATTCTTACCCACCGCCAACTGCGGGAAAAAGTGAGATTTGGTCTTCCGGGTTTAGTTTTTTATCAGGAGTGCTATGAAAACCATTTACAAGAAAAATCTTTACATCATCTTGTTTTAAGTCCAATTCCTCCAGAACCTTAAAACCATCTATCCCCTCGAACCACAGGATTTCTGCTTCTTTACCCCGTCCATCTCTTAATGTTGCAAATAATTTAACATTCATAACCTAACACTTACAATCGCAAACATCCATAAGACCCAGACGTTCACATGTTTCTTTAGTTGGGAAAGCATCTACCCAGCCTCTTGCTTCGTAATAAAGCGGTAGCATTTCTGAGAGCCTGCTAACCATTCCTTTTGAAACACCGTCAGGAATTGGATCATCCAACAAACGTTTTGGTAAGGTATCATCCTCCGGTTTCATACCTGCTTTTTTGTTAAAAATACGCTCAAGATTGTAGATTCTCTCGCCTGCTTCAAGCACTGTCTCTACTGTGTAATCTGTACCTGTTGCTGCGTTGAGAAGTGCTGCGTATTCTGCTGCACCAAGGGCAAATGATGTAAATAAGCATAGACCGGAAGCATCAATTACTGCTGTCAGGTCTTGGAAGATTTTTGCCCATACATGTTTGTTTTCAATGACTGTTCTGTCTAATGCTTCGGGTGAACCAAGCACTTCAGGAGCAATCATATAACCTCTGACATGGCATCCACCACGGTTACTTGTTGCATAAGTTATGCCGATACCTTGGATTCCACGTGCATCGTAAGCCGGAAGCTCTTGCTTTTTAACAACCATTGCAATATCTGGTTGTCCATAATGCTCACAAAGACGGAATGAACCTTGTGCCATAAGTTTTCCGAGTTTAGTTTCTCCACGGCCCATTCTCTCAACCCATTTCCAAAGTGCATTGCCATTACCCCATGTTAGTGGTACACCTTCACAGTCTTCATCTTTAATAAAGCCTTTTTGATAAAGCTCCATTGCTGCTGCGATTGTGCATGCTACGGAGATTGTGTCGTTACCCATTTCGTTACACATTTGGTTTGCACGGTTAACAGCTTCGAGATCGTCCACACCGCAGTTACTTGCAAATGCCCAGATTGTTTCGTACTCAGGTCCGCCGACAACCTCATCATCAAGCTTAACAACTCGTCCACAACCGATTGGACATCTGTGACAGAAGCTGTTTCTTACCCAGAAGGGTCCATCACGTAGAGCTTCGCCTGAGGTTTTGTCTGCATTTGGATCAAATGCTTCCTGCCAGTTTTTGGTTGGATATGAACCTACGCTGTTGATGATGTTGACAAGAACTGCTGTTCCATAAGTTGGAAGTCCTGT
>JAITFS010000244.1 GCA_031281195.1 Oscillospiraceae bacterium | reverse complement strand
TTTAGTTCTTCAAGTGGTATTGAGCGAGATTCACCACGTGCAAACGGTATAATACAATAAGTGCAATAATTATCGCATCCATCTTGGATTTTTAATAATGCTCGGGTACGTTGTGTGGGTGATGGTGTGGAGAGGTTGGTAGCGGTGGGAGTAGTAACGGCGGTGGTAGAGGGAGTGGTAATTGTAGGAGTGGTAGCAGTGGTGGAGATGGGATTGATGGAAGTATTTGTGATGCTCCCTGTGGTAGAGTTTAATATGGTATGTGACTGTTGAAATTTTTCTAAAAGCTCCTCAACAAAAGCTTCTCTATCTTTTACTCCACCAATTATATCAACATCCAGCTCCTTCGCTACATCAGGTTCAAGCTCAGAAAAGCACCCGCAGACTGCTATTAGTGAGAATGGTTCATTCTTTTTTATACGTCGTACGGCATGTTTTGATTTTCTTACACTTTCTGCTGTCACAGCACATGTGTTAATGATGCAAATATCAGCACCATCACCAAGCTTAACATGCTCAAATCCACGCTCACAAAGTAAACGTTCAATGGTTTGGGAATCATATTGATTTGCTTTACAACCAAGTGTATAAGTACAAAATCTCATGTGTACATTTTAACACAAAAGCTGACATATATCATTTTTTTATGTTATAATTCTTGTATAATAACCTCACGTCATTAGCGGTGGAATAGCTACAAATGGCAAAGATAACATTTAATCATTAGAAAGCAGATAACATTGAAAGTTTATTTTGATAATGCAGCGTCAACAATAGTTCGTGAAGAAGCCATCAAAGTTATGGCCGATTTTATGCGAGCAGATTTTGGCAATCCTTCGTCAATGCATAAAGCAGGACGGCTAGCACTTGCCGAGCTTGATTCCGCTCGAGAAAGTATTGCAAATACTTTAGTTACAAAAGCAGAGACAATATACTTCACCTCGGGTGGCACAGAAGCAAACAACTGGGCGATTCTTGGTGTTATAAAAGGTTTAGCACGATTTGGCAAGCATATTATCACATCAAAAACTGAGCATAGTGCTGTTTTAGCACCAATAGAGAAGCTAACAAGCGATGGATGGGATGTTACTTATTTAGAACCGGATATTAACGGGCAAATATCGGTTGATGTGTTTGCTAAAGCACTACGAAACGACACTGTTTTTGCTTCAATAATGCTGGTAAACAACGAAATGGGAGCGATAAATCCAATCGGAGAATATGCTCAAGAAATAAAACATCAAGGTTTAAAAACAATTCTGCATACAGATGCGGTAGCAGCGTTTTGTAAGATACCATTAACTACTCGTTTACTTGGAGCTGATTTAATCTCCATAAGTTCACATAAAATACATGGACCAAAAGGTGTTGGTGCTATTTATGTAAGCGACAGGGTTAAGCTATCTCCACTATTTTTAGGAGGAAAACACGAAAAAGGTAAACGTGGTGGTACGGAAGCTCTACCTGCAATTGTCGGATTTAGCACAGCAGCAAGACTTGGTAACACAGAGCTTAGCGAAACTTCAAATAATATCCGCAGCTTACGTGATATAACTATCACAAAATTAAAAGAAGCTTTACCCGAAATCATTATCATCGGTGAGGATTCTTTTACCAGTCCGCATATTTTATGTATATCACTGCCCGGCTACAAGAGTGAGGTGCTGATGAATTATCTTGATGGTAAAGATATTTATGTGTCAAAAGGTGCTGCGTGTAAAAAAGGTGCAAGAAGTAAAACTCTTGAAGCTATGAAGCTATCAAATGATGTCATAGACGGTGCTTTGCGAATAAGCTTTTCGCGTTATAGCACAATAGAGGAAATAGAATATTTTGTAAATACACTAAAAAAAGCAACACAAAATATTCAAAAATAGAAATGTAGTTATTGCAAATTGCGAGCAATTTATTTTTCTTTTTTCGCTAGTTCGCTCAATTCTAAGCACATACGCGAAAAAATAAAAACAAACCACTCACAATCTGCTAACTAGCAATAAAGGATAATTTTTATGGAAAAAGTTTTAGTAGCTATGAGTGGAGGTTTGGACAGTACAGTTGCTGCTTTTTTGTTAAATCAAAAAGGGTATGATGTTGCCGGTGCAACAATGCTGCTTACTTCAAGCAATGAATTGCCCTACTGCGACATTACTCAAGCTTATTCGCCTTTTTTCCTGGACTTCACTCAACCCTTTGCGAAAAACGTCATTGAACCGTTTATAAATGAATATCAAAATGGACGTACCCCCAACCCTTGCATTGTGTGTAACCAAACAATGAAGTTTGGGTTATTTCTTGATAAAGCTATTGAGCTTGGATATGATTTAATAGCTACAGGGCATTATGCACGAGTTGAACATGATACAAATGGTCGATATTTACTAAAAAAAGGTCTTGATGAAAAAAAAGATCAAAGTTATGTGCTTTATACTTTAACACAAAAGCAACTGTCATACGTACTTTTCCCTCTCGGAGAATTAACAAAAGAAAATGTGCGAAAAATAGCAAAAGATGCAAAATTAAATGTTGCACAAACAAAAGAAAGCCAAGATATATGTTTTATTCCCGATGGTGATTATGTAAAATATATATCAGAATATACAGGGCAAAAACCGGATAAAGGACGTTTTATTGATATAAATGGAAAATATCTCGGTGAAAGTAACGGTGTGATGTCTTATACAATCGGGCAACGCCGTGGATTAGGTCTTGCAATGGATCACCCACCTTATGTTGTAGCATTACGAGCAGAGGATAATACTATAGTTGTCGGAAGAAAAGAAGACTTATACTCAAAAACATTAACCGCTAGTAACATAAACTTGATTTCTGTAGATAAAATAAACACACCAATTAGAGCAAAAGTTAAGATTCGATATACAGACTTTGGTAACATGGCAACAGTGAGCCAAACCGATAATGACACACTATTTATTGAATTTGATGAGCCACAAAGAGCAATAACAAAAGGGCAAAGTGCTGTGATGTACGATGGTGATGTAGTTATCGGCGGCGCAGTGATAAATGCATAATTATATAAGTGAATAAAGTGTTTGATATTTATGCTTTTCGTAAAGCGGAGCATGGATGCGGAGCGCCGCGAGAGGAACATGGATGTTCCTTTGAGCGGATAGAAAACACTAAATATTAAA
>JAITFS010000217.1 GCA_031281195.1 Oscillospiraceae bacterium | reverse complement strand
AACACCTCTTTCTTATAATTAGAGGTGCTTTACAGCCTTTTCTTACTCCCGACGGCAGCATTATCTGCATCCGGTAATAAGGGTTTAGTGCAGCATTTTGCACATTCTCAGCCACCAGCCGGCAGCACCCCATTTTTAAATTAATAATTAACAATCAATAATGAATAATGAACTTGGAACATAGAAAGTAGAAAACTCCTTGCCCTCTTTAGTTAAAGAGGGTGGCTCCGCAGAGCCGGGTGATTTGTTCATTTACTTCATTAAGCTTGCGACTTCGGCGGCGAAATCATCTTGTTTTTTGTCGATGCCTTCGCCTTTTTCAAAGCGTGTGAATGAGTTGATTTTTATTGTTCCACCGAGAGATTTTGCAACTTGTTCAACATGTTTTTCAACTGTGATTTTATCACCCTTTACATACGGTTGATTTAGTAAGCAAACCTCTTCAAAGAACTTGTTCATTCGACCAGCAACCATTTTTTCTGCGATTTGACGAGCTTTATCTTCAGGCAGGTCTTTTGCTTTGTTTTCTTCGATTGCTTTATTTAATTGTATTTCTTTTTCCTGTTCAATTTCGGCTGCATCAACAGATGAAGAATCTAAGTAAAGCGGACGCATTGCAGCGATTTGCATTGCAATGTCTTTTCCAAGCTCAGTGACAGCTTCCATGTTTGATATGCCGTTGACATCAAGATTGACTATGACACCAATTTTTCCGCCTGCGTGCACATAAGGAATACTTAATCCTTCTGTATAACGCTTAAAACGGCGAATAGATATGTTTTCGCCGATAACAACAATCATTTCCTGCTGCTCATCAGCAATTGTTTTATCACTGGCAGGGAACTTACATGCCAAAAGTGCTTCAATATCTTTTGGTGCTTGTTTTGCAACAACATCTGCAACACATACAACAAAGTCTACAAACTTGTCGTTTTTAGCAACGAAGTCAGTTTCGGAGTTTACTTCGACTACCACACCAATACCATCAAAAACTGCGGCATAAGCAATACCTTCGGCTGCAATTCTACCTGCTTTTTTCTGAGCTGCGGCAAGACCTTGTTCACGTAAGTGTGCTATTGCTTTTTTTATATCTCCACCTGTTTCTGTAAGTGCTTTCTTACAGTCCATCATTCCAACTCCGGTCGCTTCGCGGAGTTCTTTAACACATTGTGCTGTAAATGACATTATTATATTCCTTTCCATCGTTTTTAACAAAGTTCATAAACGTTTTCATATGATTTTATTCTTCTGTTTTTGTTGTTTTCTTAACAGCAGGTTTTTTAGCAGCAGGTTTCTTTACCGGTTTTTCATCTGCTTCATTAATAGCTTTTTCATCTTTTTCAATTGCTGCTTTTTCTGCTTTTTGTGTAGCGGGTTTTTTTGTAGTTGGTTTCTCTTCAACTTCTTCTTTTTTTGCAGCCGGTTTTTTTGCAACGGTTTTCTTGACCGGTTTTTCTTCTGTTGCTTCTGCTTTAGCTTCTTCATCTGCGGGTTTTATTGCATCTGCTTTTTTAACTGCCGGTTTTTTAGCAGCAGGTTTCTTAGCTGATGGTTTTTCTTCAATTATTTCTTCAACTACTGCAGGTGCTTCTTCAATGATTATTTCTTCTACAACAGGCACTTCCTCAACAACAATTTCTTCAACAATTGGAGTTTCTTCAATTACAACAACTTCTTTTTTTGGAGATACTTCATCTTTTATGATGACATCTTTTTTAATTGGTTTTTCAGCATCAGTTGAGTAAGAGAGAACCTCTGTTTTAGTTACGAGTTTTTCTAGTGTTGTATCATCAGCAGGTGGACTAACCGCTTCCTCAGTGGTAACACCTTCGGTTTCATTGATTGCTTCACTGCTTACTTTTATTTCCGGTGCTGTTAAGTCAACACCTTGACGTCCTTCAACAACAGCCATTGCCATTGCTTGTGCTATCAGGCGAATTGCACGGATAGCATCATCGTTGCCGGGGATAACATAATCTACCTCATCAGGGTCACAGTTTGTGTCAACTATTGCAACGATTGGTATATGCAGCTTACGTGCTTCGGCGATTGCATTTCGTTCCTTTTTGGGGTCTACGATAAATAAAGCAGCCGGTAGTTTTTTCATTTCTCTGACACCACCGAGATATTTTTCGAGTCTGTTTATCTCGCCGGTGAGTTTAATTACTTCTTTTTTCGGTAAAATATCAAATGTGCCGTCTTCTTGCATGGTTTGCAGTTGTGCCAGGCGGTCAATTCTTGTGCGCATTGTTTTAAAGTTTGTTAACATTCCACCGAGCCAACGTGCATTAACGTAAAACATTCCGACTTTTTCGGCTTCTTCTTTAATTGCATCCTGTGCTTGTTTTTTTGTACCTACAAAGAGTACATCTCCGCCGTTTGTGCTAACCTCACGTATGAAGTTATATGCTTCATCAAGTTTTTTTACTGTTTTTTGCAGGTCGATAATGTAGATTTGATTGCGTTCCATATAGATGTATGGTGCCATTTTTGGGTTCCAGCGGCGCGTTTGGTGACCAAAGTGTACTCCTGCTTCAAGGAGTTGTTTCATTGAAATTACTGACATTAAGTTTTTTTCCTCCATAATATGTTTTTGATTTTTTCCTCCGAGGTTATCGTCTTTTTACACCACCGTTAAAACGGCTCAGGGCATAATAAATCAAACCTCGTGTGAATTGCCTTGATACTATAACAGATAGTTTACAGTATTGCAAGTTTTTAAGAAAACTATTTTTCTTTATCCATACAACGGGCCATAATTTGCGCAGGCTCTGTAGTCAGCACTTTCTTTATCTTTTGTGCCAAATGCCGACCATGAGTGTGGGCGGAAAATATCAACATCTTCAACATTGTGCATTGATACAGGTATTCTGAGCATAGAACAAAGCGTGATAATATCTGCACCCTTGTGACCGTAACAAAATGCACCATGATTTGCACCCCAGTTTGCCATAACACTATAAACATCGCTAAACACACCGGTAGCTGTAAGACGTGGAGCAAACCATGTTGAGGGCCAGGTGGGGTCAGTTCTATTTAACAATGTATCATTAACTTCTTTTGATAAATCTATTGTATAACCCTCTACAATCTGCATAACAGGACCTAAACCATCAACAAGATTTAAACGCAGCATCGTAACAGGCATAGTTCCTTCGGTTTCAAACTTTGACGAAAACCCACCACCTCTAAAGTAACCGTTATTTGCAGGACACCAACTAGTTTTATCAAGACAAGCTTTTATATCGATATCTGTCATATCCCACCAGGGTTTCATAGTGCTTTCTTTATTATCATTTTTTGAACCACCACTACCATCTAATGCCGCTGCTCCGGAGTTGATAAGATGTATAAACCCGTCTTTTGCCAATCCATCAAGCTTAACTCCGGTAACACGTTCCACTGCATCAGGACTCCAGTATGTACGAACGTCAGCAAATATTGAAGCTGCCCCGTCCATTAGATGTGTGAAAAGCATGGAAATTCCGTTAAGACTGTCGTTTTCTGTAGCAAATATTAATGGTTTTCGGTTGCCGTTCCAATCAAAAGTGGAGTTTAGAATAGCCTCTGTAAAGTCACCGTTTGGTTTATAGTCAGTCCACATGCGTTGACCTTGGAAACCTCCGGCTATTGCGTTTCTACCAAGTGCTTCCTCAGGAAAACCCAGTTCCTTAAGCTTTGGATTTCCAAGCAGAATATCACGACATATAAGAGTCATTTTTACGATAAACTCCCATTGCTCCTTTTTTTGTTCAGGTGAATACTGTTTATGTGAAGGATTTATATCAAATCCTTCCTTGCAATTGGCAAAAGTCCAAGCTAAAGCTTTTTCGTATTCAGCAGGGTCATAAATAGAAAGATCAATTCGACGTAAGATTTCTGTCATATCTACCCATTCTGCTCGAATACCAAGATATTTTTGCATAAATGCCGGGTCAAGAAACGATCCAACAATTCCCATAGAAACAGAACCGATTCCAACATAGGCCTTGTTTTTCATCTGTCCAACCGCTATAGCAGAGCGGGCAAATCGTAGTATTTTCTCACGTACATCATCGGGAATTGATGTATCGGTTGCATCCTGCACGTCACGTCCATAAATACCAAAAGCCGGTAAACCTTTTTGTGCATGTGCGGATAAAACTGCTGCAAGGTAAACAGCACCCGGACGTTCTGTTCCGTTAAAGCCCCACACCGCTTTGATTGTGTCGGGGGATAAATCCATAGTTTCACTGCCATAACACCAGCATGGAGTGACAGTTAGTGTTGCGACGACATTTTCACAAGAAAACTTATCAGCACAAGCCGCAGCTTCTGCACCACCACCGATTGTAGAATCAGCTATAACGCACTTTACCGGAGTACCGTCAGCATATCGAAGATTGTCGCTAATCAGCTTTGCGGCAGCATTTGCCATGTTTATGGTTTGTGTCTCTAAAGACTCACGAACACCTTGCCAACGACCGTCAATAGTAGGTCTGATACCAATTTTTGGATATGTCATAATTCACTTCACTCCTTGTTTATAGTTACTTTATTTGATAGTATATCATAATTATGACTAAGTACGATGCTTTATATAAATATTTTGGATACAAAACATTTAGACACTCACAAGAGCAGGTAATTGACGCTATTCTTAAAGGTCGAGATGTGCTTGGAGTAATGCCTACAGGAGCAGGGAAGTCAATATGCTTTCAAATCCCGGCACTGTTGCTACCGGGTGTAACTTTGGTCATTTCGCCGTTAATTTCACTTATGAAGGATCAGGTTGCACAGCTAAGATATGCAAAAATCCCTGCCGCATTTGTAAACTCATCGCTTACTGCCGAGCAATACCGTGAAGTATTACGCAGAGTTGGGATTGGTATGTATAAAATAATATACATTGCACCCGAGCGTTTGCAAACAGCAGAGTTTATAAGGTTTGCTCAAAATAATCTGATTTCACTCATTGCTGTTGATGAAGCACATTGCGTTTCTCAGTGGGGACAGGACTTTCGTCCCAGTTACTTAAAAATCATCAAGTTTATCAAAAAATTGCCAAAACGTCCGATTATCGGAGCATATACAGCAACAGCAACAACAAATGTGAAAAAAGACATTGTACGATTGCTGGATTTACACGACCCTGTGAGCTTAACAACAGGTTTTGACCGACCTAACCTTTACTTTGGAATTGAAGAACCGAAGAATAAAATGAAACGTTTACATGAGTTAATTGCTCAACGAAGCGGTAAGTGTGGAGTTGTATACTGCTCAACTAGAAAAGATGTTGACAAAGTTTGTAATGAGCTAAAAAGCTACGGAATATTGGCATCAAGGTATCACGCAGGTCTTGATGACAAGGAGCGGCATATTAATCAAGATGACTTTATACAAAGTAGAATTACAGTTATGGTTGCGACAAATGCCTTTGGAATGGGTATTGATAAACCTGACGTGAGGTATGTTATACACTACAGTATTCCAAAAAATCTTGAAAGCTATTATCAGGAAGCCGGGCGGGCAGGTAGAGATGGTAATGCATCGGAGTGTATAGTTTTGTATTCGTATGATGATATAAAAACAGCGGAGTATCTAATTAAAGACTCGGGAAATAATAAAGATTTAACAGAAAAAGAAAAAAGAAACATACGCAGACTTGACGAGCAAAGACTTGACAAAATGATACGTTATTGTGAAGTCAGCTCGTGTCTGAGAGCATATATTTTAGCATATTTTGGTGAAAAGCAAAAAGGTGGCTGCGGCAATTGCAGTAGTTGTAATAAATCCACAGTTTGGGAGAGAATGAGGAGGTAGGGGATCCTAAAATTACCCACCCGGTGAGACTTTAACTAACTCAATTGTGTCACCATTACCGGGAATATTTGTGAGTGTTGTTGGTTTGTTGTTTAGTAATATAGCAATGCCGGGCATATAAGAAATATCAATTTTTAGATCATACTTTCTAAAATACTCCTCTAAGGTTGATTTAATTGTTACTCCATCCGGAACCTCAATTTGCACTAAACGTTTTGATTGTTCAATATTTGGCATCCCATTTTTTATTGTTATGTTCATATTAAAACTCCCCTTTAACTAAAATAATAAATACTCACAGCAAAAAGTGATTGACCAAAGAAGTAACAGCTTAGTGATACAATCCCTCTACGATCTGCCGGAGTTAAGTTTGAATTTAAACATCTTAAATTTGGAAAACAATTGTATGCCAATATCGCATCAGATATGACAAAGAATATCCCTGCAAATAATAAAATCAATCCTCCCGGAAATTGAGAAAATGGCATTGTTACAGCAAGGCTAAGCATTGATATTATTATAATACTATACATAATAACCGGAATTTTTAAGCTTTCCGGTGGTTTTATACCAAGTTTAAAATATACAATTAAAAACACTGTATATAACACCACAAATGCAGGTATTGCTATTAAAACTACTTCTGACTTAATAATAAGTGAGATAATATAGCAAACATGACCTAGTCCGAAAAACAACATACCTGATGTAAAACCCGGATTTGGTAAGCTTAATGCTATGTCACCTGCCATACCCATAACAAGACCTGCTACTATAAGTAATGCAAAAATACTAATTGGTACATCTAATAAAATAAACAATGCACCACCGAAAATTACCCATGTTGCTAAACCTTTAAAAACTGTCTCTAATAGTGCTCGTTTGGTAAACTTAAAATACATAAACAAAACAGTACACGGTATCAAGATTGCATACATGATTAGGAATTGAATAGGTACTGATAAAATGTTATCCATATACTAATTCTCCTGCTTCTTTGCTAACTTATGATAACTTAATAATCTATTAGTAATAAAATAATGGTGATTTGAGTTCTTCAGTTTTATCTACTTTTGGTTTATCTTCTCCATATAGATTATCTATAACTTTGTTAAGCCCGCCAAGCATTTGTAATGCTCTTTTATGTGGAACACCATCTAATTTCCAACCTAATGAATGATAAAGATTATCTACCATAATATTGTAATCTAAATCAATATCTTTAAGTAGACCTTCATCCGGTGGTTGTGCTTTCCATGCACGCTTAGACATTGTCATATCTTTCCTGAAGATTCCTTCTCGAAGGTTAAATGCGTGACGTAATGTGAAAAGACGTCTGCCAAGATTTTGATAATCCCACATATCATACTTAAATCCGGTAACTGCATTTATATTACGAAATGCTGAGTCATTGGGATTAGCTTGTCCATAAGGGAATGAACACATACCGCTTGCATTCATGATTTCTGTATTTATGACTGCCCATAAGTCTTCCGGACCTGTTCCATATAAAGTTGTTTCCGGATCAAAGCTAGGTGAAATTGTTAAATCTTCAATACATGCTTTTACATGTCTACCGGGTGTTGGATCGACTAAGTATGTTCTACCAAGACCATATATAAGACGAGGGTCATGCTGTGGCACTTCTATTCCGCTTGCTACTACCAGATGTTCATGACCTTTACCCAGTTCATCGGCTGCTTTTTGTGAACCTTTTGCTAATAATTTACCTATACCTTCGTTTTTGCAAATCTTTTCCATCAATTTAACTATAGCTTCTGCATTACCCCATGATAAATCAATACCATCTAACTCGTCCTTTGTTAAAACATTATTATCATAACACTCCATTGCCCAGGCAATTGTAGAACCTGCTGATATAACATCAAAACCATATTCATTACATAGTATATTAACCTTTACAATTGACTCTTCATCTTTATTTAACAGATTTGAACCAAAAACTGCCATTGTTTCATATTCAGGTCTTGATGTGTGCAACTTACCCCATCGCTTTGTATCCATTTCCATAAAGGAGCTACATCCAACACCGCAACTGGAACAATGGAACTTTGCTCCTTTCTTGTATTTATGTAATCCTTGGGAACATACTCTTTGTGCATCTTCCATTGTATATCCATCACCAAGATATCCGGCAAAGTTTTTAAACGCAACATCACTTATCTTTACTGAGTTTTCATATGTACCACCGGTACCATATTCCGGGAAATACTCATAATCTATATCTTTATTTTTCATCTGTTTTAATAAAAATAATTGTATCTCCAAGTTTATCATTAGCATTTTTAATGGATGTGCTTTGCGAACTTTTTTTCTACCTTTTACAACAATAGCTTTAAGATTCTTTGAACCCATAACAGCTCCGGTGCCACCTCGGGCAGCCGCTCTATGGTTATCATTCATAATAGCAGAAAAGTTTGATAGATTTTCACCACCCGGACCTACTAGAGCAATACCGATTTTTTTACCATGACGTTTTGTGAGTTTTTCTTCTGTTTCAATTGTAAGAGAACCCCACAGATCGCTGGCATCACGTATTTCAACATTTCCATTGTTTACAAACAAATAAACAGGCTTGTTGTCCGGTGCTTTTCCTTTTATGAATATGGCATCATAACCTGAACGTTTAAGTTTTTCTGCGAACAGACCACCTGAGTTAGAATCATTCCAGCCACCTGTAACCGGTGATTTGCACACTACTGTGTACCTCGCACCAAATAATGCACCTGTTGCAATAAGAGGTCCGGTAACAAATCCAATTATGCTATCTTCGCCGAGAGGGTCGGTGTTAGCCGGCATTCTTTCATAAAGAATCTTCGCACCAAGACCCGGTCCGCCCATAAAGAGTTTGGCATCTTCGTAACTTAACTCTTCAACACTAGTTTTACCCGTAGTTAGGTCAACGAACAAAAGTTTTCCAATGTATCCATATAATTTTTCTTTTTTGTTACTCATATTATTACTCCCTACACACTACATTTTGTTTTTTTACTACTATCTTATTTTTGTTTTATCGACTTGAACTAGATTTTCTGCTTTTAAATAATCTGCGGGAGTTATAAACAACGCATCAAGTGGTATTTCACATTTTGCTTTTATAAGAAACTCATTAGTTTTATCCATAAATCTTTTTACTGTTACAGGTAAAGTACCAAAATCAACAGTTTCCAAAGCTTGATCATCAGCTTTTTCAGAATCTGTGAGTGCTTCGTATAGTTCTTTATACAGTTCATCTTCGTCAGGAATATTGATAGTTTCAAGACTAGTCATTTCAGTTTCTTGCACATCTTTTGCAAGGTCAATAAAAGAAACATAACCATCTGATTTATTTGAATTATCATGTTTTTGTAATAATCCATTATTAATCTTTATATGATATTTTTCATCGATTTTTGCACAATCTTCATAAATCTGGTATACAAGCTGTGAGCATACCATAGCCTTACTTGGGTATTTCATTATTTTTTGAATCAAATTGTCAAGAGCAATACAAGCAGAATATAGAATCATATCAACAATTTTTATAAGCTTAGATGTTGGGCGAAGCTTTCTGTAAATGATAAGACCGGCAAGTAAAGCAAGAGCGGGGAAGTTATATACAGTTTCGGCATGAATGTATTTTTGTGTTGCTGATACAACGGGTGTGTAATCAAGAGCAGCAGTGTGCCGCAGTTGATATACATCAACTCCACTGTCACTTTTTTCAACATTACTGCAAGTTATACCCTTTGCAATCATTTCAACCATTTGTTTGTCACTTGACATAATAGCTGTATGACTGACATTTGAGCCGGTAAGCAACGCTATAGCTTTACTTATCCATGCATCACCAGCCACAAATATGAGGATGTCTCCGGATTTTAACTTATCGGAACTTTTGTCAGCTTTTTTCTTAATCTTTTGGTTTGATATGCATTGTTTAATGGATTGAAAGATAGTCATCTTTATAACTCTCCATGTTTCTACTAACAGATGTGTTTATAATTTGTCATTGTATAATTGTATCTAATTTAAGTAAGATACAAAATTTGTATTCACTTAATCCTCATCTGGTTCATCTACTATAACACGATGACAAATTGGTATTTTGTCCTGCTTAAAACCCCAAGCATCATGATATTCCAGCTCTACCTCTGCTTCTTTTTGAAACCTTATTAAATCTAAATATCCAACTAATGTAGTCTCCCCAACTTTTGATGTATCCGGACTATCGTAGACATAATATAATGCTTCCCAAGAAGAGGGTGCCCATCCGTCATCCCAATGTATACTGACATCCATTTCTGCATTACCAAGGGCATCAATAATGTCCTCTTTTACTGCACCTACAGGGACAGCAATTGCAGAGGAATAATACTGAACATTCTCATTTGTAATTTTGTACTTAATCATGTTATTTAACTCCTTTTCATGTTGTCAAATGCTCATCATTCATAGACTTAAATATTAGCCATGTAACATACTGTATCATATCACTTTACATGATGGGTAACAATGTTATTTTTAAATTAATTTTGTCGTAATGTAAAATTACTAAGGTAATTAAGAAAAATGAGTATATCCTATAGCAAAACAAATCACTTTACGGTATAATACACTTATGAGAACGAATCGTTATAAAATGTGAATTATTTATAAGGTGTTAAAAATGACTGCTGAATTAGACATTAATATAATTAGACAAGTCTGTAATAATGGTGACATAAAATGGACAACTCACACTCTTGAAAGAATGCAGGAACGTAATATTGAGCCAACTGATGTAATAAACTGTATTATGTATGGAGTAATAATTGAGCAATACCCACATGCTTATCCATATCCAGCATGTTTAATCCTTGGTACAGGTGTAAATGCAAATAATATCCATATTGTTCTTGGATATGGAAATGAATTAATTTGGATAGTCACAGTATATGAACCTGATGAGAACGAATGGGAAAATGAGTTTACAAAAAGAAAGGATAAAACTCAATGAATTGTTTTTATTGTAAAGGAACACTTAAAAACAGCATAACAACACATGTAGTTAATATGAAAACATGTATTATTATCATTAAAGACACACCCTGTACAGAATGTGTCCAATGTAATGCAACATACTATGATAATGATGTGGTATTACAGCTTGAAAAAATTGTTAAAGAAATGAAAACAGCAATTACTGAGGTTGCTATTGTTAACTATGAATTATTGAAATAAATGACCGCATAACCTTTGATGGTGATAATATTCATTCGTTACGAAAGAGTTTTGAAGAAGCGGTAGACGGTTATTTAGATGTGTGTTCACAAATAAATAAACCTCCTGAAAAATCATATAAAGGTACATTTAATGTTCGAATATCTCCGCAACTACATAGAGAATTAGCGATATACTCTCTGACAAACAGCAAAACACTAAACTCCACTGTTGAAGAAGCAATTAAAAACTATATAGTTTAAGCGATAAGTGAATACATGAGAAAACATCAACAAAAGCAAATACTGGAAGTTATCGAAACTCTTTACTAAGAATCGATTATTTAATAAAAAGAATAATTTGTCAGGAGAATAACATTTTGCATAAGAAAACAATATTCTTTGGAGCGGGTAATATAGGTGAATGGTCATTGCAATTAAAACCACAGGATTTAGTAGTTTATTGCTTTATAGATAATGATTCTGATAAATGGGGAACTGAGTTGCATGGAATAGAAATAAACTCTCCTCAGTTATTAGAAGAACTCTCAGAAGATATAGAGATTATAATAACCGTAGCAAATAAATTGCAATATGAAATTGTATCACAGATAGAAAAATATGATTTTGTATATGGTAGAGATATTTTTACTTATGACGAAAAGTTATTATACGGTGTAATAAATATCCTACCATACGACGATAGTATAAACTCAAATAGTGATAATGAAAAAGTTATTCCGAGGCATTTAAAAGAATATATAACTACTCATAAAGTTATTCCGTTATCATACGCTATAGAATGGACACCTTTAATGTATAAAGACTGTTGTTTATTTATGACAGAGTTTTTAACAGAACTCGCAAAGTCTTCATATGGTTTGGATAATCTTATGATTATGAACATAACTTTTTATAAAGGAAAGTTCATGTATCTTGATATCGATGGGTTGTGTTCATATGGTATGAATGGATTGACAACGCAACGCTTTATTGATATGTTTGTTAATCCTTTAATATTAATACTAAAGCAACCGATTAAGTGGTATATATCTTTAAAAAATCCAATGGTATTAATTAAATATAAAGATATTGTAGGATATCTAAGTGAAGAAGAAAATAATTATTACCTACAAATACAACAAGCTTGTTATGAAGCAGTAAAAAGTAGTAATTTTGTTGAATGCTATAAGTTGTGGATGGACTATATGGTTTCGATGATAAAAAAGCATAATGTTTTTACTAATAATACTCACGCTTATTTAGATTATCAAGATAATTTATATAAAGATTTAGATGAATCTATAATTTCTTCACAAAAACAGCTAATCATTTTTACATGGATTGATAAAATCAAACCTAATACTGTAATTGATTTAGCAGGGAATGCTGGTTATTATTGTATTGCAAATGCTAAAAAGCTTGATTACGCAATTGTTGCAGACATTAGCATAACAGCTATAGAAAAAGCATATATTTATGTTGTTCAAAAGAAGATTAGAAACGTACTACCTGTTTGTTTTAATATTATGCACCAGCTGATAGTGGATAATACAAATCCTTTTATACCGAATCTCGCATATTTATCTTTTAAAAGCATACATGTTCGCTTTAAATGTGACTTAGTACTTCTCCTCGCTGTATTACATCATCTAACACTAGGGCAGGGATTTACTTTCGTTGATGTTCTAGATAAAATATCACCATACATCAATAAGTATCTAATAATAGAATATATGGATCTTAATGACTTTGCTTATGCTAAGAATATAAAAAACTTTTCAAAAGATAAATTATTATTGTATACAAAAGAATCATTCTTATCAGCTCTAAAAAGAACCTTCATTATAATAGATACTGCTTCTTCAAATATCGAAACGAGGACATTGTATCTTTGTGAAAAACTGTAGAAACACAAAATAGAATAATGTAAAACACACCTATGAGAAAACATCAACAGAAGCAAATACTGGAAGTTATCGAAACCCTTTATGAAGCACAAGCATCAGAGTTATATGCAGATTGCCAAGAGGGTGCTCTTGGTGTGGGTGAATATATTGAAGAGATTGTTGGAGAGGGAACAACGACAGTATCTCTGCTTGAAGAGTATTGTGAGCTAATTTACAAAGCAAGTAATAGCGAAACAACACAAAAAGAATTAAAAAAACAACTTGAAAAAGTGGAAGTTTCAGTAAAAAATGAGTTAAAACCAAATCGTATTGAAATGGTGTTTTTAAGTTATAAAGCTGCAATGAGTGACAGTTTAGAATCCATTTATATAGCAGCAAAAGAAGACGCCAATTGCGATGCATATTGGATTCCGATACCTTATTATGAGAAAAACCCCGATGGTTCGTTCGGAGAAAAACACTACGAAGGAGCAGAATTTTATAAAGAAAATATAGTATGCACAGACTATCGGGAGTATGATATAAAAGCACGACACCCAGATGTGATAATCTCATTCTCGCCTTATGATAACTTAGGTAAAATGACAAGTGTTGATCCTAATTATTATTTTGAGAATCTTCGAAGTCAAACAGATTTGTTAGTATATGTACCATATTATGTTACAACTGTAGATGCAGCAAAACCACCATTTACACAATGTCCCGGTGTGTTATATTCACATAAAGTAGTTGTGCAATCAGAAGAGATTAGAGAATGTTTCATTCGTGATTATAATGAGCTAATTAAAATCGGATATAGTGAAGAAATATATGGAAAAGCAGAAGATAAATTTGTTGCATTAGGTTCACCAAAGTTTGATGCAGTGATAAATGCAAAACGTGAGGATTATAAACTACCAACCGAGTGGCATAATCTTATGCAAAATCCTGACGGCAGTACAAAAAAAGCAATATTCTACAATACAAGTATCACAGCATCACTTAACAATCCCGAGCAGTACTTAAAAAAACTTAAATATGTGCTTAATACATTTAAACAACACAATGAAGTGCTTCTTTGGTGGAGACCGCATCCACTTGCAAGAACTGCATATTCAGGTATATACCCAGAACTAGAGAAAGAATATGATGATATTGTAGCAGAATATATAAGCACAGGGTGGGGAATATATGATGATACACCTGATTTACACAGAGCTATAGTATGGAGCGATGCTTACTATGGAGATTCAAGCTCGGTGGTTATGTTGTATGAGGTGACAGGGAAGCCGTTTGTGGTGGATAAACAATTAAATGACAATTTACTAGTACAACAAATGTATGATACAGATTATGGTTTGTTTTTTACATCCTTAACAGTTAATAGTTTATTTAAACTTAATAAAAGTACTTTCGAAGTAGAGCATATAGCAAGATTTCCCGGAAACGAACTTGATTCGTGGAGATTATATGGAAATGCAGCAGAAAATAATGGAAAGCTTTACTTTCCTCCATTTAATAGTAGCTTAAATAACATAATTATATTTGATATGAATAACAATACATATGAAAGTATAACAATAGATGATCGCTTTATGAATAATGTAAAAAAAGCAAAATTTTATTTTTCTATTTCTGTTGGTATGAATGTTTATTTTATTGGATATAGTTTATCAGTAATACTTAAGTTTAATGTGGTTACTAATGAGTTAATTAGTATATCAACTGCACATGATGCACTTGTAAAGAGAGAGTATTGCTTCTTAAGTGGTCTTATAAAAGACAATCATATGTATCTTACTACTATAAATACAAACGCTCTTATAATGTTAGATTTGGAAAACTTTTCTACATCAGTTCATCATATAGGAAACGGTGGATTTCGAGCAATATGCTATAGTAATAAAAACTTTTGGTTGACACCTTTTAATGCAGGACCGATTATTAGATGGAATCCTAATGATTTGACAACCATAGAGTATAATGATTATCCTGAAGGATTTGTTGCAGGTGATATACCGTTTGTTAACAGTTTTATGTATAACGAATATTTATGGTTACTTCCATTCAATGCAAATATGGAAATTAAATTAGATACTACTACAGGTGAAATAACAAAAGCTCTTGAGTTTCAAAATGAATATACATTACCAAATGAACAAAATAAAGTTAAGTATGTATCTGTCAATTTAGTTAATAAGACATTTTTCTTATCTGATTACAGAACAGGTGATTTTATCGAGTATAGACCGGATGATATAATTAAGATTCATAAATTATCATATACAGTAATTAAAAATGTCTTAGATATGGTATTCAGTGATGAACATATATTCGAAAAAACCATTTATGAAAAATCAGGTGTAAAAATACTTGAAACCATTAGAAATTGCGGGAGTTAACAATTTGAAAAATAATTATGTAATTAACGACCTAGATAAATATGATTCAATAATTGTTTATGGTGCTGGTATTGTAGGTATTCGTACTTTATTATTATTGCGTAGTTTAGGTATAAAAAGAGAAAAAATAAAAGTATGGGATAGGAGTTATAAAAATATTCATATATTATTAGATTATGATGTTATAAAACCAGAATTCATGAAACCAAAAAAAGATAAAAAAACATTGGTAATTATAGCATTGCTTTCTAATATACATTCACAAGATGCAAAAGATATGCACGAAAAGTTTTTGTCTGTTGGTTATGATAACATTATTTTTGCAGAAAAGTTCTTAAACATCAATATGTCTACTGAAATGTGTTCTGCTTCAACGTTTAAAGATGACGAATATGAAGATTTTATGTATGAAGATAATATTGATTTCTCAAACTATTCATCAAAAATAAAACCAATAGCATTTTACCTGCCTCAATTTCATGAAATACCTGAAAACAGCGAGTGGTGGGGTGAAGGTTTTACAGAATGGACAAACACAAAAAAAGCTAAACCTAATTTCCCGGGTCATTATCAACCAAGAGAACCTCATGATTCGATTGGATATTATGATTTAAGTGATGTTTATGCAATACGCAAGCAAGTGAAAATTGCAAAGCAACATGGTATCTATGGTTGGGGTATTTATTACTATTGGTTTTCCGGTAAAAAAGTTCTAATAAAACCAATTGATATAATTCTAGAAAATAATGACATAGATATAAAATATTTTTTAGTTTGGTGCAATGATGCATGGAGCAAAAGATGGATAGGGGATGAATCGCAAGTTCTTATTGACAACGAATATAATGACGATGATCCTATTCATTTTATTGATGATTTAAAGAAGTATATAAAAGATAAACGCTATATACATCTTGATGATAAACCCATAATAATGATTTATCAGATACATAGAATTCCGAATTTGCGCAAACTAGTAAAGAAATGGCGCGATAGAGCTATAGAAATTGGTATAGGTGAAATAGCTATAATTACTACCACAGTTATTTTAACACAAAACGAAATGGGTGTATCAGATTTGTTTGACGGTGAAGCAGATTTTTGTCCAGTTTTTATGACACCCAAAGGAATAAAGCTAACAGATGAAGATAATAATATAGTTTCAGATCGTATGTGTTATTATAGTAACTTTTCTGATAACTATAAAAAGTCAATAGATAACCGCACTCCAAACTCTTACTACAGTCTTGTGTGTGGTTTTGATAATACACCTAGGTATGGCAAGAAAGCTTCTATTTTTTCTCTTGGATTTACAAGAAAACATTTTTACGATATGGCTCGATGGGTAGTAGAAATATCAGAAAAAAACAACAGAGAGTTTTTCTTTATTTTTGCATGGAATGAATGGGCAGAAAGTGCATACCTTGAACCTGATAAAAAATATGGTTACGCTTTGATAAATACTTTCTCAAAAGCACTATATAACTTACCTTTGGATTATAATGACAAGGAACGAGATTTATGAAAGAGTTTACATCACAAATTGTTTATCCAAAGTTTTGTCTGTTTGGAGCAGGTAATTATGGTATCGAAGTTGTGGGAAAAGCGTTAATATTACTTGGTATAACGCCAGTATGCTTTGTAGATAATGATGTTCAAAAGCATGGAAAAATGTTCTTAAGTGATATACCCTGTTATCTCCCTGATAAATACCCAGGCAATAAAAATGAAGAATACTGTTGTGTTGCTGTACATAATACAAATTACAAAAGTGTTTTAGAATCCGCAAAAAAAGCAGGATTCAAAAAATTTATTTCAACAGTAGACTTACTTGCTTCAATTCTAGAAAATCCTAAGTTTTATGAAGATTCTTTAGACATATTTGATAAAAATAAGGTTAGAGGTGAGTTTTTAACAAAACAAGATGCAAATAAAGATAAAATTGTATTTACCGAAAATTCTATAGAAATACCAAATGGTCGTATTGCTGTATACACAACTCTCTTTGGTGAGTATGATATCGTAAGGAGTCCTAAAGTATATCCAGAAAACATTGATTATTACTATGTTTCTGATACAAAAGAAGGTATACCAACTGGTTGGGAATGGGTTGATGCTACTAATTATTTACCGGAAGATTTGGAGAGCTCTTTATTAAAAGCAAGATTTATTAAAACACATCCACATCTATTATTTCCTGAGTATGATTGGTCAATATACCTAGATTCAAATGTAATGCCTGTGAATGACATATCAAAATATTGTGTATCTAGCAATACTGATATAGTTATGTTCATACATCCTAGACGGGATTGCATTTATCACGAAGCACTTACAGTTGTATCAATTGCATATTCACTTGCTTCAACAGTAAAACCACAAATGTCGAAATATCGAAAACAAGGCATGCCTTCACGGTTTGGTTTAACGGAAACATCTGTTATTGTGAGAAAACATAATACAAAATTGTGCGTTCAATTAATGGAAGAATGGTGGGAAGAAGTCTACAATAAAAGCAAACGAGATCAGCTTTCGTTTATGTATGTTATTTGGAAAAACGGATTTATGTTTGTTGATATTGGAATTTTAGATAAATCAGACCTGGAAGAAAACTCTGACTTTGACAGAACTTATACAGGACGGATAAAATCATACAGTGAACTATAAAAAGGGTATAAAAAAGTGAATGTAAAGAATATTTCTGAATTTTATATTTTTGGAGCAGGAAAACTCGGTCAATTATGGTACGATTGCTGGAAAGAGTTTTATAAAATTCTTGGTTTTATTGATAACGATATTTCAAAGCAAGATAATGGTTATTTGGGATTAAATGTGTATTCTATTGATAAAATACCAACCTCTAATGCAATTGTTGTAGCTCTTGGAAACAAATTTAGTAAAAGTGTAATCACACAATTGGTTGCTGTTGGTTATCAAGTTAACATTAATTTATTTACTATAACTGATGTTTCTGCAACAATCCCGGACAAACGATATATAGAATATTCTTATAAACATGTTTTTGACGAATTTCCTAATCTTAATAATCCAAAATCGTTTAATGAAAAATTAAATTGGTTAAAATTAAATTACAGAACACCACTTTTTACTACTCTATCAGATAAAATTGCTTCTCGAAAATATGTTTCCAACCTTATTGGTGAAGAATATGTAATACCAATCTTAGATATTTGGAGTTTTCCCGATGAAATAGATTATGACATCTTACCGAATAAATTTGTTTTGCAGTGCAATCATGATAGTGGGAGCTTTATTATATGTACAGATAAACTCAAATTCGATAAAAATAACGCTAAAAACAGGTTAATAAAATGTTTACAAGAAGATTTTAGTTTACGATCACGAGAATGGGGATATAAAAATGTAGAACGCAAGGTTTTTGCTAGTAAATACATTGGTGATATTGATGTTGATTACAGGTTATTTGTATTTAATGGCGAGGTTAAGTTAGTCGAGTGTCATATCTATGCAAAAAAATATCATCATGAAGGAGTACGACTAACAAACCTGTATCTACCTAATTGGACTTTCTTAAATGTTCAACATGGATATAATTACGATGAGTCATATCACATAGATAAACCAAGTAATTTTGAAGAGATGATAAAAATTGCGAAAATACTAGCAGGAAACATACCTTTCATTCGTGTAGATTTTTGGTATCATAATAACAAAATTATTTTTAATGAATTTGCTCTTTACCCAAACGCAGGATTTGGAGTTATAAAACCAAAGGAATGGGATTTTACTCTAGGAGAGTGGTTAAAACTTCCAGAAAAAATTGTGTTATAGTAAGTAATGTGATGTAACTTATAACAAACAAGGAGATTAAGACTATGATTCTAAATGAAAACGGCATAAATATCGACAATTATGGAGTATATCATAAAATTCGCTGTTTTAACATTAATTTATTTAAGCCATATATAGATAAGGGATTGATTATTTATGGAGCTGGTAGTAATTGTATTGAATTCTTAATATCTTTATATATACAGAATACTAACATTGACATAAAATGTGTAATAGATAAGAATGATAGTAAAATTGGAAAAAAAATATTTGATATACCAATAATTTCTTTAAGTGAATTAAAAAACTATGATAGGAATACACCTATTCTTATATCAATTGAAAATGACACTGTATATGTTACAAAAGAGCTAGAATCTTTATGTTATATAAAATTATTCTATTATGATAAAAATGTACAATATTTGCATAATTTTAGAAATCGATTTCTAAATAAAAAAGCAAAAGAGTTTGTTTATGATTTTGCTGGTGCGATTTATCCGGATGTTGAAGATGAATATCTTAATCATTTAATTAGTAATGTATGTGATTATTTTTATTTACCCGGTTTAACTGAATTCTTATATACGACAGAAGGAAGTTATGAGTATTCATTTAATAATGGAGAAGGAGTAACACTTAATACCGGTGATATTGTTATCGATGCTGGTGCTTATATCGGAGATTTTAGTGCTTTTGCTGCTAGTAAAGGCTGTATAGTACATGCATTTGAACCAACACGCAAGTTATATAAAATACTAAAAAAAACAGCAATGCTTAATAAACCAAATCTGATATATGCATACAACTGTGCTCTTGGCGATTCAGAAAGTCATGGAGTTGTTAAACAAGGACTCCATGGAGATGGTTCAAATTCTATAGAAACAATACCAATAAAGTACAGAAAAAATAAAACATCAACAGTGCAAATTACAAGCATTGATAAATTTGTGGATGAGAGAAAATTAAGTAAAGTTGATTTTATTAAAGCTGACATTGAAGGATATGAACGTAATCTATTAATCGGTGCTGCAAACACAATACGAAAATATACACCAAAACTATCTATTTGTACATATCACAAACCTGATGATCCACGTATATTAGAAGATATAGTTTTATCAATAAACCCCAATTATAAGGTGCACCACTCATTATATAAAATGTTCGCATGGGTAGACCATTAGGTAAAAAAAGATGAAAGTATAAATTATGAAAAAAACAAAAATAATCATTTTTGGTGCTGGAAATGAAGGTAGAGCTCTAGCAGATGCAGTTATTGATTATGGTGATAAAATTTCTCCAATCGAATGTTTTGTTGATAATGATCCTTCATTGTGGTACACCCAGTATAATGGTATTTATATACTATCACTAGAGAAACTCTGTAATATGAAAAGTTCTGTTCATATAATAATATCAATTGCAAATGATAAATATGTTACTGAGATTGAAGAACAACTAGAAAAAATGGGATTTGTAAAAAATAAGGATTTCTATAAAAAAAGTAACTATAATTATTTTGCTAATAAGTATTGGGTTGTTGATAATTGGGTAAATAACACGTATAGTATTTTGCATCATTTAACTGATGGACTACCAAACGAGGGAAGTTCGTTAAAAGGTAAGTACATTGTAAAAGATAAATCAAATAATAAATATTTTCTTGTAACATATAATAATGTAAATTCTTTTGAACGAGTCACAAATGAGCAAAATGCATTGGCTGAGATGATAGAATTAGATATTCGAGTTCCACAAATTATTGAATTTGGTAGATTAAATAATCTTGGAAGTTATGTATTATATGAGTATATTGAAGGTGAAATGTTAAATGAGATTATACATAATGTTAATAATAATAAACGATATCTTCTTGGTTGTGATGTAGGTACAATACTGAAAAAAAAGCGTTTAGTATCTCCAACATTTAAAAATAATGAATTATTTATACAGATTGAAGGAATAATTTGTAATGCTAATAAATATACTGAGAGTAATTGTAGAATAAAACAGTTTATATCTCATATAAACAAATTCTATTATTTTATAGAAGATAGACATAGATATTTACTATGGGCAGAGTTTGCAACTCATAACATTATTGTATCAGATGAAAAACTAGTTTTAATTGATTTTGAAAGTCTTGGGAACGGTGATGATTTATTTGAGTTTTGGTATAATGTTATGTTTGTAAAAAGTAATGAAGCACATGTATGGTTTTTATTAGGTGTTTTCCATAGTTTTTTCAATAACGACCCATCTGATAAAGAATGGATAATAATGTCAGTATATACAACAATTATGGCATTAATGTTTTTGATTGATTATGAAAATGGTAATTTGCGTGTATGGGAGGATTATAGTGTTTTTAAACACATTGATTATTTATATAAATGGATATCAAATATTGATAACAATATAGTTCCTGAATGGTATATAAAGAAATCCAACATACACTTTGAAAAATTAACCTAGATTAGGCAGATAAATAGGAAAAAACATGAATAAATCTATAATCCCAATTTTATTTTCTATAGATGAAAATTATGTGCTTTATTGTGGTGTTGCTATTAGTTCACTAATTCAACATACATCACAAGATAATGAATATGAAATATATGTGTTTCATATTAAATTATCAGAGCATTTTATACACAGATTAGAATCAATTTTATCAGATGACGGAGTATGGTATATAGTACAAAGTTATATGCCAATAATGCTTAGAAACAATGCATATGATACAATCTGTCACGAGCATTTAGAGTATTACTCACTTAGTGTTATAAATTATACTCTTGATATATCAAAATTAAGAATAATTGATGTTAGTGTTAATGATATAAATGGAGGTAGTATTGCTATAACTTGTTGCAAAGAAAATGCACCTTATAAATCTAACACAGTACTAATAGATATGAAACCTGATTATATGGTTGTTTTTCCATGGTATTTTAGAAATTCCATTTTATCAAGAGAGTAAGATTATTTAATGTCTGGTGGACATTTAATTTTCCCATTGCCATATATTGAAGTAATATAAGTGTAAAGTAAACTGAAAACAATATATTTAAAATGCATTAACAATAAAGGACTGTGGTAAATGATAAATCCAAGTGTAATAAGAAAAATATATGCAAAATTTCAAGACGGTAGATCAAAAGATGTATTTGAACATAGATTATTGTATTCACTTACAGGAGATTTTAATTTCATTTTAAAAATGACGAATATCTATGAAAATAATAATGATATAGTTACTAGTATAAAATCTCATAATAAAGAGAAACCAACTATACTGTATGGAGCAGGATTGTTAGGCAAAGAGATTTCATCATTGTTTCCGAAAGTATACTTTATGTGTATATGCGATTCAGCAGAAGATAAGTGGGGTATTAAACTAAATGGGTATACGATTATATCACCAAATGATATGTATAAAATATATGATGATAACAATATACTAATTTGTATCATTGATGAGACGGTTGCAAATGTAGTTAAAGAAACATTGATAAAACATGGAGTTCCTAATAAGAGGATAATTATTTATTCGAACTTTCAGTATAAAAAATCAGAACCTTTATACTTTCCCAGAGATATCAACATCCCTTGGAATGAAAAGGAAGTATTCATAGATGCAGGTTGTTATAACTTTCAAACAAGTTTTGATTTTATTCGTAACATGAAAGGTAAGTATAAAAAAATAGCTGCTTTTGAACCTAATCCGGAGCAATACGAAATATGTGTAGAAAAAGCAAGAGGTATAAAAAATGCAACAGTTTATGAATGTGGATTGTGGAATAAATCAACAATACTTAATTTTTCGTCATCAAAAGATAAGCCAATGTCTTCTCATTTTACAGATAACAACAAAGAAACTAACATAAAAATTAAAGCAGTTAAACTTGATGACATATTAAATGGAGAAGAAGCTACTTTTATCAAAATGGACATCGAAGGAGCAGAACTCAATGCGTTAAAAGGTGCAGTACAGACTATTTTACGTTATAAACCTAAACTAGCTATATGTTTATATCATAAACCGGAGGATATATGGGAAATACCTGAGTATATAATAAACTTGCGTGATGACTATAAAATATACATGCGTCACCACTCCGTGACAAATATTGACACAGTTTTATATGCAGTGTAGTAAAAAAGTGAAGAATATGATAAAATAACATGCAATATGAGGAGAGTAAGTAAACTAAAGAAATATAATTGCAAATTAAGGAAACGGAAGCACTAATGAAAAAACCAATTATACCCATAGTTTTTTCTACAGATGAAAATTATGTACCATATTGTGGTGTTGCTATTAGTTCCTTAATTCAACATACATCGCAAGATAATGAATATGAAATATATGTATTTCATATTCATTTATCAGAGTATTCTATACACAGGTTAGAATCTTTATCTAATTTTAATGTTAGAGTAAAATGTGTGAATGTATCAAAGTTTCTTACAAACTTTAGACTCTACTCAATTAACCATTTAACAGAAGTAGCATTTTATCGTATAGTAATTCCTGATGTACTTCATCAATATCCTCGTGTAGTTTATCTTGATTGTGATATTATTGTACTAAGTGATATAGGAAAATTGTATAAAATTAACTTACACAATAATGTATTAGGAGCTGTTTATGCTGATATTAATGAACTTGATAGTTTTAGTAAGGATTATGCAGAAAGTATACTTGGTATAACAGTTGAAGAATATTTTGGTTCAGGAGTTATGATTTTTAATACAAAACAATTTATACAAGAAAAAATCAAAGAAAAGTGTGTTGAAATAATAAACAATGGTCATAAATATGAAAATGCTGATCAATGTGTATTAAATATCGTATGTAAAAATAAAGTTGAAAAACTACAAAAAGAATGGAATTTTGCTATATATAAAAAAAGTAGAGCAAATACTTTTAACAACCCTTCTCCTAAAATAATACATTATATAACATCCGAAAAACCATGGCGATATCCTAACATACCTTATGCTAAAGAGTTCTGGCAAGTTGCACGAAATACAATCTTTTATCATGAAATATTGTTAAAGCATATTGATTGTAATGTTGATACTTTTGAGATAAATCTATACAAAGAGTATGGAAATGATTTAACTAAGGAAAAACCACCGATTACTTATGTTTTTCCATATGATTTAGTACATAAAGATAGTCAGGTTATTTTATATGGTGCAGGTTCAATTGGTCAAAGAATATTCATTAATGAGAAAGTTAACAAACACTGCGAGATTATAATGTGGGTTGACAAGCAATCTAAACAAAAAAACGAGGATAATAAGAACAACGAAAATAATACACATCTATCTTCACCGAAAGGAATTATTAAAACAGTTTACGATTATGTTGTTATTGCTGTTGGATCCGAACATATAGTTGATTCTATAAAACAAGACCTTAAAGACTTAGGTGTACCAAAAGAAAAGATTATATGGCAGTGAGAGGATTGTTTAGAAAAATTACTGTAAAATCACTTACATACCTCTATACAACTTCTCTAAATCATCAATATATGCCCTGAGCATTGATTTGACATCATTTGAGTTACTGTTTTGTTTTAAGTTTTGCAGATTTGCGCCAAATGAGTTTGCAGCAGAAATAATCGGAGTTACTAAAGACCTTACTATGTCATTAATGTAATCATTACTGTCTAATTCGGTATTGCTAGATTTATCAGATTGAGATTCTAATTTAATTCGGAGTTCTTCTATATCAAATGTACCATCTTCAATACTCCTAGCAATCTCGGTTATTTCATGTTCAGAAGCATCAGACAAACCTCTGAGCTTTTTTCTGCTTATTTTAGTTTTTTCTAGTAAAATTTCTTGCTTTGCATCTTTAGAAATTCGACCAATTGCTTCTATAACATTTGCCATTTCAGCATCACGTTTGATTGTTCTAGGCGAAATATTAAACCTATCGGAAAGTTTATCAGCAGTTGTTTCTCCCAAGGGGTCATTGTGACCTCTTGGAGTATTTTCAAAGATTCTATCGATTCCACCATGAGTCTTTTTATCAATGTTATAACGAAGTCCTCGATAAAAACTATTTTGCATTGAAGTTAAATTACGACGAGCAAGCTGATGGTCAATTATCCATCCTTTAATGTCTTCTCGAGATTTAAACTCCATTTCTATAATGTTAAATGGCAAATCATGTTCTGTACATATGGCATATCTGTTATATCCATCAATGATTATGTCGTTCCATAATATGAGTGGTAACATACAACCATGTTCAAGAATATTTTGTTTTAATCCTTCCAGTTCAAGGGGGTCAAGCGGAGGGAGCAGTGCTTTGAATTCTTCATCAATAATAATTTTTTGCATTTTAAACTCCTATCTATGTAAAAAATATGTTTATTCCGAATGTATTTAGTATATCGTAGATTGATAACTGTTACAAGATGATGTAGATATAACTGAGTAACTATGATATGATTATTAAGATAACAAAAAAAAGATATATCTATTAAATACCAAAGGATTTAATAAATGAAAAGAATAATAACTTATGGGACGTTCGATTTACTCCACTATGGGCATATATATCTGCTTAGTCGTGCCAGAGCATTAGGAGATTACTTGATTGTCGCTTTATCCACTGATGAATTTAACGAAATTGAAAAAAAGAAACAAACTTACTTTAGTTATGATGAACGCAAACAATTAGTTGAATCCATTCGTTATGTGGATTTAATTATCCCGGAGGA
>JAITFS010000153.1 GCA_031281195.1 Oscillospiraceae bacterium | reverse complement strand
CGCCGCTTAAAAGAAATCTATCGCATAAACGAACACCTGTTTGTATCGGGATATGATATAGTGATAGTTGCACGAACCGGTAGTAAGGAAGCCGTATGGAATGACCTGCAATCCTCTGTTTTGCATCTTTTCTCAAAACTTGGTCTACTAAAATGAAACGTATATTAATCGGTATAGTTCGATTTTATAGAAAGCATTTATCCTCACCGACTCAGTCGAAATGCAGATTTATCCCAACATGCTCTGTATATTCACTGGAAGCTCTGGAAAAATACGGTGCAACAAAGGGTAGCATGTTAACCATCAAACGTATCTTTCGATGTCACCCGTTTAACAAAGGCGGATACGACCCTGTCCCATAAACGCACGGATTACACAACATGATTATAATATAGATTGATTGGTAATATATATGGAAGCAATATTTAACCCAATAGCAGTGCCATTCGGCTGGCTCTTAATGACCCTGTACGACTTGTTTCAAAACTATGCACTTGCACTTCTCTTTGTAGCTATAATTGTAAGAGTTATCATGCTGCCTTTCCAAATGAAGGGTAAACGCGGTATGATGCGGCAGACAAGGCTTCAACCAAAGGTTGCCGAGCTGCAAAAGAAACACGGTGCAAACAAACAAAAATTAAACGAAGAAATGGCAAAACTCTACAAAGAGGAAGGCGTAAACCCTGCCTCGGGTTGTTTGTGGAGTTTTATACAAATGCCAATAATGATTGCGCTCTTTTATGCTATTCGCCAACCACTCTCTATAATGATGAGACTTTCGAGCGAACTTTGGGAAAGCTCAAGCGGTGCTATTTATCAAGGTTTTGAAAAAATCTTAGGGCATCCGCCACCAAATGAGGGTTTCTACATACAAGTTGATATTGCTCAACAAATTCACCACCATTGGGAAGAGTTTAGTGCTCTTGGTATTGAAAGACTGCAAAATATATCATTCTATTTGTTTGGTGAGTTTATAAATCTCGCAGAAACGCCGAACTGGCAGTTTTTCTGGAGTGAAGATACTGACTGGAGTGTAACCGAAAAATGGTTGCCCGGTCTTATACTTTTCTTCTTCCCGATTATATCCGGCGGTGCGCAGTTTGTGTCGGCAAGTATTATGCGTAAAATGAGTGCTGCTCCAACTCCTGAGGGTGCAGGCGCTACAATGTCCGGCGTTATAAAGTTTATGCCGCTTCTCTCGGTGTGGTTTGGCTTCATTTTACCGGCAGCTCTTAGCTTCTACTGGACAATCGGTACAGTATTACAAATCGGTCAAGATATTTGGCTCACGAAAAAATATACAAAGATTTTAGATGAAGAAGACGCAGAAAAAGAAAAGATACGTGCAGTTAGAGATGCCGAGCTTGAAGCAAAAAGGCAAGAAACTGAACGCAAAAAAGCCGAAGGTCTTGCAGAAAGAAACCGCAACACATCAAAACGCAAAAAGCAAAAAACTGACCGTCAAGACCAGCGTGAAAAAGCTGCTGAGTGGGAAAAGAAACAAGCTCCTGAAAAAGACGTTTCTGCAAAAAATGAACCGGGCAGAATTGACAACAGGCGTTATGCTCGTGGCCGTGCTTATGACCCTGACCGATTTGCAGGTGCAGGTGTTGTCGCTGGTGTTACCGGTGAAATTGTTGATGATATTGAAGACGATGATGAATACGAATATGCAAATGCAGAGGTTGAGTACATTGATGCCGATTATGAGGACATTGATGATGAATACGAAGACGACGATGATTATGAAGATTACGAGGATTAGTTAAACAATAATTTTCTCGTCATTACAAGCTTCTAACATCTCCGCAAGAGAATGTAAAAGAGTGAAGTGACGAAATCTGGAGGAATATATGACAAAATCTATTGAAGTGCAAGGCCGCACAGAAGATGAAGCAATTGAACTAGCCCTGGAGCAACTCGGACTCTCTCGTGATGATGTTTCTGTTGAAATTGTAGACCAAGCCAGAACAACTTTTCTCGGACTAAAAAGCAACCCTGCTATTGTAAAGGTTACTTATGAATCAGATGGTGCTGATGATTCGCTCAGCATCACAAGTGAAGAAGTAAAAGAAGAAAAACCAAAACACAAATCCAACGAAGCCGTAGAAATACCAAGCGGTACAAGCGAACGTGTCGAAGCATACCTCAATGGTTTATTTAAGCACATGGATTCTGACGTAACCGTTAGCGTAACATCAGAGTACGACTGCCTAAGTGTTGTACTGACAGGCAAAGACCCCGGCACTCTAATTGGGCGACGTGGTGAAACTTTAGATGCAATCCAGCATCTCACAAACTACTCAATAAATCGTGGAAGTGCCAGCCGTGTCAGAATAAACCTTGACTCTGAGAATTATAGACAAAGGCGTAATGATTCACTAGAAAATCTTGCAACACGCACAGCAGGTAAGGTTGTAAAATATCGTCGCAACATGACCCTTGACCCAATGAATGCGTTTGAGCGTCATATCATACATTCTGTGCTTCAAGAAAACAAACAAGTTTCTACATTTTCTGTTGGAAGTGACCCACATAGACGAGTGGTAATCGCTTATGGAAATAGTAGCGGAGCTTCAGCGCATACCGATACACCGCAATACAAAGAGTGGAGTTAAAAGCTTTTGCTATAAGTATTTGCTAAAAGCTCACGCTTTGTGCATAATGATTTTTGAAAGGAATGGATAATAGCATGGTATTTGACAAGATTAGAGATGTACTTGCCGAACAACTGGAAGTTGATCCCGACACAATTACAAAAGAAACTGACCTGATGACTGACCTCGGAGCAGACTCTCTCGATTTGGTTGAGCTTATTATGACACTTGAAGAGGAGTATGGCATAAGCGCAACTGACGAGTCGATTTACGAGAACAGAACTGTTGGTCAAATTGCGGATTATATTGAAAATCTGGTGAAGTAGTTGAGTAAGTACGGACTTAATGAGCTTCGCGAGCTTTTTCTTGCTTTTTTTGAAGAAAAAGGACACCTCCGTCTTGACAGCTTCTCTTTAGTACCACGCAATGATCCATCTCTATTGCTGATAAACGCCGGAATGGCACCGATGAAAACGTGGTTTACGGGTGAGCAAGAGCCACCTAGTAAGCGTATTTGCACATGTCAAAAATGTCTTCGCACGGGAGATATTGACAGAGTTGGTAAAACCTCACGGCACGGTACATATTTTGAAATGCTCGGAAACTTCTCGTTTGGTGATTACTTTAAGCGAGAAGCAATTTTGTGGTGTTGGGAGTTTTTAACTAAGCGTCTTGGTTTGGATAAAAACCTGCTTTATCCATCTGTTTATGATGAAGATGATGAAGCCTATGATATTTGGGTAAATGATGTCGGTCTCGCTCCCGAGCGAGTTTCAAAGCTTGGTAGAGAAGATAATTATTGGGATCATGGCTCCGGTCCTTGCGGACCATGCTCAGAGGTCTATTTTGACCGTGGTGATGCTTACAAATGCAATAGTGAAGCTTGTGTTCCCGGTTGCGATTGTGACAGATTTGTTGAGATTTGGAACAATGTTTTTACACAGTTTGACAATGATGGAGCAGGAAACTACACAGAGCTTAGTCAAAAAAACATTGATACCGGAATGGGGCTTGAACGTCTTGCGTGTATCTGTCAAGGCGTGGATAGCGTTTTTGATATTGATACAATTCTTCCGATTGTTAATAAGGTCTCTGAAATCAGTGGTACTCCTTATGGGAAGCTCGCACGAACAGATGTTTCTATCCGTATAATTACCGACCATTCAAGAGCCACAACGATGATGATATGTGACGGAATCTTGCCATCAAACGAAGGTCGGGGTTATGTGCTTCGCCGTTTGCTTCGCCGAGCAGCAAGGCAAGGTAGACTGCTTGGTATAAACGATTTGTTTTTGCACGAGGTATGCAAAACTGTTATTAACGAGAATAAAGGTGCATACCCTGAGCTTGTTGAAAAATACGACTTTATACTCCGTGTTATCAAAGCAGAGGAAGAAAGCTTTGCAAGAACTATCGACTCCGGAACAGCTTTATTAAACAAACTAATTGACAATTTAAAAGAAAAAGGTGAAACTGTTTTATCCGGTGAAGATGCCTTTAAGCTCGGTGACACTTATGGATTTCCGCTTGATTTAACATTTGAACTGCTTGCAGAGCATGAAATGACCGTTGATTATAAAGCCTTTGACAAGCTGATGGACGAGCAACGTGCCCGTGCAAGAAAAGCACGGGAAACACTTGGCGACCTCGCTTGGGCAGGTAACGATTTTGGATTGGATAATACGCCAACAAGCTTCGTTGGGTATGAACATTTATCTACACCAGCAGACATTTTAGCGATTGTAACACAAGATGAACTTGGAGCATCACTTCTTGCAGGTGATGAAGGGGTTATTGTGCTTGATAAAACACCGTTTTACGCAGAAATGGGCGGGCAATCTGCTGATTTTGGTACAATCATATTTGGCGATAATACTTTTGACGTAACAAATGTACAAGTTAGTAAAGGTGATAAGTACATGCATCACGGAAAAATGCGAATAGGAACATTGTCTGTTGATGATCCTGTTATTGCAACCGTTGATTTGCCAAGACGTTCTGCAATCATGCGTGCACACACAGCAACTCATCTTTTGCATAAAGCTTTAAGCTCTTTACTTGGAGACCACGTCAATCAAGCCGGTTCATTGGTCGAACCCGATAAAATCAGATTTGACTTTACGCACTTTTCCGCTCTGACAAAAGAGGAAATAGCAAGAATTGAGGAGTCTGTAAACAAAGATATTCTCGAAGGTTTTTCTGTTGATATAAAAGACTTGAGTATAGACGATGCAAAAGCACAGGGAGCAACTGCTCTTTTTGGTGAAAAATATGGCAATGTTGTACGAGTTGTGAAGATGGCAGAATCCATCGAGCTTTGCGGTGGCACACATCTTGACAACACCGCAAAAATTGGAGCGTTTTCTATAGTTTCGGAGTCTTCAATAGCTTCGGGCGTGCGACGTATCGAAGCTATCACTGGCTTTGAAACGCTAAATGCACTTAAACAAGCCAAGCGACATCTCGCAGTCCTCGGTGAAATATTAAAAGCCAACACTCCCGAAGAAATCGCCGATAAACTAGAGGTAAATCTATCAGCACTAAAGGACCTCCGCTCAAAACTGGACTCGGCACTCTCCAAAGAATATGCCGGAGAAGCTCGCCGTTTGCTGACACAAACCAGAGACATTGGTGGGTTAAAGGTGCTAACCACTGTCATAGATGATGTAACTATTGATGTAAGTAAGCTACGCCATATCGAAGAAACCCTCCGAGACTTGGAGCTTGGTTTAGTTGCTGTGCTTGCAACTATAAAAGACGACAAGCTGACAATTATCGCAGCTTGTGGAAAAGCCGCAATCGAGCGTGGTATAAAAGCAGGTGAGCTTATCAAAGAAATCACAAAAATTTGCGACGGCTCAGGCGGTGGAAAAGCAGAATACGCAATGGGCGGCGGAAAAGACATCAGCAAACTAAAAGCTACCCTTGAAGCGGTGGATGTGTTCGTGAGGGGCAAGCTCGGGGTGTAGGTGGATTTTATTATACAAGCTCTGCACTATTGCTCTTGCTCGTTTTCTTATGAGCGACCACAGTTACTATTGGTAAAACGATACCTACGCAAGCGATTATCACGTTACCTGTTAAACCGAAGCCTACGTTTCCTGAGCTTGTGTCAAAAAATGTTTGGTTGAAGAATAGCAGGTAAATACTCGCTGCAATAAGATTCAAAACAGAACTTATCACACTTTTTGGTATACTGGTTTTCAGTAACATAAAAAGTGCTGATAATAATGTTAAAGCCACAGGTACGATGAAGCTAAATACAACCTCAAACGTTGCATCACTACGAATTGCACCTCTATTGTCGTTTATTATTTCCAACAACTGAATAGGATTTTTAAACTCTCCTGCGATTTTTATATATGGCAAAAAGAACAGAACCACACAAAAACCAAGAATCGCAACGGTTATCCATTTAAACATATTTCCTTTATTTTTCATTACTTTATTTCCTTTCCAATTTCGTTTCACACAATTTATTTTAATCTAAAACAATCCACGTAATTTCTAACTGTTGATGTATGCTTCTAATCCTCTGGAATATGCGTCAATCCATATTTGTTGTAATTCAGAATATGAATCAATCCAGAGACCTTGTATTTCAGTATATGAGTTTATCCATAGTGCATTAACTGTTGAATAACGATCTAACCAAGTATCTGAACTAATTTCATTATTTCTATGTTGTTCATCATTGAAGTTGTCAAAATAACGATAAAGTGCGTCAGCAGTTCTGTCATACTCTCTAAATGCTTCATCCATTGTACTGTCATAGTGACGCCACGCTTCATCGTTAGCAGAATCAAATTCACGCCAAGTATCACTAGTAATTGGATTTCCATAATATGTTTCTTCCAACTCTTCTAATGTAGTGAGGAAAAGTTCTCTTTCTTCTGCAAGAGTCTCTTTAAATGTTACTTTTAATGCTTCGATAGTTACGGTAAAATCTTCTACTGTTTCCGGAGTTAGTGTAAAGACTCCGGGTTGAGGGTCGGGGGTACTGGTGGTTGGTGTTGGGTCAACTACAATGTCAGGTGTAGCTGTGGGTGATGATGTTGGGTCAACTACAGGGGTTGATGTCGGTGAATGTGGCGGGGTTGTGGTATCTCCTCCACATGCAGTCAGAATAAGTGCCAGTAAGATTGCTAATAAAAAGATGCTGAATAATTTTCTCATTTTTTCCTCCATATAACGTTTTAATAAAACATGATTAACCCATATAGTAGTTTAGGTCTATCATGTTTTTATTATACGCATTTTTATATAGAGCGTTATTCACGAATTGTGAAGTTTTTCTCCGTCAGGTGCAAGGGTTAGATATTTATCTGTAGGTTCAATAAAACTTTTTGCATATTCATTATCGAGATTTGCTAGAGATTTCATCATCTCCATCCCAACTTCACGATTAAAATCATCGCTATAGCCATTATTAACCATCTTAAAAAAATATAACAACGCAGAATAATAATAAGCAAAGTCAATCCATTCAGATTCTTTTTTAATCATTTGGATAAATGGTGTAGTTATTTCAATAAAGGCTTGCACATAAGTCATTTTTTCATTATTTTCTTCAGGTGTTATATTTTTCAGAAAAGACTTATTGTTAAAATTTCTTCCTGTACTTTTACTTTTTTGCATAGTTTCATATACATTAATGTCGTTTTCATCAGCAATAAAGCTAGAATAGAGCATAAGTAAAACGCCTAAAATGTTTGCAATTGATTCAATTGTATGCAAATTTTCTATTGATGTAGCGTATGAGTCAATACATGCATAAAATGTTTCGTGTGTAGACCCTTCTCCACTATCAATCGATTTTAGTATATTTTTATTGTGTTCGTGTGCTTTCTTGAAATCAATATCTTCTAGTGCTTTTTCTGAACAGAATATAGGAAAAACTATCGGTATTAAATCTGTGACAGTATGCCAACCAAAGGTTATGTTTTGCAAGTTGTGAAACACGATGTTGTTATTCACAATCTTCTCGAC
>JAITFS010000117.1 GCA_031281195.1 Oscillospiraceae bacterium | reverse complement strand
ATCGTTGCTGTGCAAAACTTATTAATTTTATGGCTATACAGATATTGGGGAAAGAGTCCAGACCCTTCACCGCGTTTATTGTGGTGTATCATTTTAAGCGTTGCTCTTTTTGCAATAACCTTTGCATCTTTTGTGTTTTTCTCACGAGATACTTACCGTGAATCAAATGTAGATGTGTCTCCTATTGCTGAACTGAATAGCGAGGACATTAGACACATGGAGGCTGTCTTAGAGCAATTGCGGGCAAGCGGAACTCTCAGACCGTACTATGTTCAAGAGCGACCAGGAGCTGCACAATTGCGTGAAGTTCATAATTTTGTTTGGAGAAAAGACGATGGTAATTCAGTAGGTGTATCAGTGAGTATTTTTTTAACAGAGCGAGGAGCAATTGACTTCGCACCACATGAAGCAGAATATAGAAATAGTTCAAAAACATCTGTCCGAAGTGATACTGAACGACGAACCTATATCTTTTTTAGTAATGGGACTGAAGCTATACTAGGTGATTCAAGAATGATAGGTTATGATTCTAACTTATGGTTTCCAATTACCCAAAGACAACTTATTACTTCTATACGTCTTAAAAATATACGAATTAATATGTCAGAGGCTCTACATTATCTTGACCTTGAGAACCCTATCACAAGTGAATTTATCAAATTGCTTGTCGAAATGCTCAAGGAAAACAGTGCCGGATAATTTATCAGATAGTTATAGCTGAAACTTTAATTTAATATATTATCAAATATCCTATTATCAATTACCCAACGTCTAGAATAAAAGTGTAAAGTGAAAATGAGCAAAATTGTTAAATGATATTGTGCAATATTATAGAGTGGTGATATACTCGTTAGCGAGGTATGTTTTGTATGGTGTATGAAGTTTTTGGTATTCTTTTAGGGGTAACAATAATTGCTTTTGCAATTTGGGATTATTTGAAAAGACTGGACATTATAAAGAACAAGATTGAGGTCAATGCGACAGTCATTCGGTTAAAGAAAACAGGTTATGGAGGCGGAGACGGTGGACCAATGTATAGTCCTGTTTTTCAATATTATGTTGACGGAGTAGAATTCAAAAAAATATATCCAACAACGAGTGATAAACACATAGTGGGATTTACCACTACAGTGTACTGCCATAAGAACAAACCTCAAAAATCTTTACTACCTGACCAACTTAAGAAAGAAATAGCACTTGATATTATTTTTTTATGGTTTGGTGTTTTCTTAATTGTTTGGGCAATTTTCTTTTAAGCACTAAAAAGCGAAAAATAGATCTCGGAAAAAACTATATTGATTTTTTTGGGTACAGTTTTACCAAAAAGTTTAGCTCGAAATGGGGGGTGTGTCTGGAATGAATTTTGAATTAATTGGAGTAATAAAGATGATGATACAACTGGTGATGTGATATTTGTAGGCTCAATTGCGGATAGAAGAAAATTCGTAAAAACCCACAACCCTCCTGATGGGTACACTTTTTTCATGCTCCGTGGCGATAACTTGAGAGAGTACTGTCCAATAATTGAGGGGGTACCATGTTATTCAAACTAGAAAAACCTTGGGAAGAGTGGTTGATAAAAACAAAAGTTGGTAAACAAACATTTTCTGCAAAAATTGACACTGGTGCATATATCACTCTAATCGGCATTGGTGTTGCTAAGTGTATAACATATAGTACAGTTTAATTAAACATGCAATTTCAAATACTCTTTTAAGCCTTCTTGTAAAATCTGAGAGTATGGAGCGTTTGCTTTTTCTGCTTGTGCATTTAACCATGATGGTATCGAGAGGGTTTTTTTGACAGAGCGTGTATCATTGGCACGTCTCCACTCATCAGTATCAGCAGCTACTAATGTCATTGTTTCACCATCATTAGTATCGAGTGTTTCTGATGCTGTTGGTATAATAAGATTATCATTTTCTGCACTCCATAACCACATTTCTATAGCATCACGCGCCATCAGTAAAGCATCAGCTTTATTTTCACCAAAAGTATGACAACCGGGCAAATCGGGTACAGTGACACCAACTTTGGTATCATCAGGATATAAGATAACTGGGTAAATGTATTTCATAGTGTGCTCCTTTTTTATGCCCTAAAGGGGACTTACTATTTAAGGTCTGCATCCTTTAGGATTTTGTTAAGTGTTCCGGTGGGTATATCACCTGTGTGCCTGTGGATTGCAATTTGGATTTTTGGCTTATCAGGGTGTATTGCTAGTTCGTGTCTGCCACCTTGTTTTATTATCCACCCTTTGGCTTTGAGTTTTCGTTTTAATTCTTTGGCTGTCATTCCCTCACCTCATAAATACACTATATACGTAATGTTACGTACTGTCAAGTGTTTTTATAGAAAGATTAGAAAAATCAATAATATTTTAGCAAAACTGGTAGCTCTATAGTATAATGACGTAAGTTTCACCTGTTACTACTACAGTTTCAAACTTATTAATATTAAATCATGTGTGAGAAATAGATATATCTATGGAGTGAACAACTAATATTTAACAGAAAAATATTGTGTGAGGTTGAATATGGATAATATTTATAGTATGTTAGAAAAAATACGAGAGACACCTGGTTTGTATCTTGGTAAAAAGTCACTTGAAGCACTTTCTCACTTTTGGGATGGATATGCTTGGGGATGCATGGTTGAAGCGTGGGAGAGATTGACTAATCTAAACTTTTTTGATAACTATGAAAAAGCAGTGCGATTTATGAGTAATAGTCATTGTTCAACAGATTGGTTTGAATTTAATAAATACGTTCATGCACATTACAATGAAATTCTTGGGGCTATGAATGCTAATACATTGATAATGGAAAATAGCAAATCAGATGAAGATGCCTTTGACACCTTTTTTGAATTATTAGATGAATTTATAAGTACAAGAGGAACGTGACTAACAGAAGGATGAACAGACTAATAAAAATGTATCTGAGCTAAATGAAATTAGAAGTAATCTTTTGAAGTAAAGATTAGTAAAAAACTAGGTAGACAAAACAAGGACATAACAAAAATGAAAAACTCAAAATTTGATGGATTTGATATTGATCAAAAATTGAAAATTAAAGAAATTAAGCAAAAGCAAAACAATAAGGAAGCAGATAGTTCGGACGAAGAAGGTTTGGAATGAATTTTGAATTAATTGGAGTAATTAAGTGGATAAAGTTAGGTATTATCATTTTTCTTGCAGTAATTGTAATTGTTTTTCTGAGATGGTCTACGAGGAATCAAGCTCGAGGTATCGTATATTCAATTGATGGAAGTATTCCTGATGAATCAATGTTTGAGTGCCTAATACATATTGAACCTATGTCAGAAGACAGATGGTATTTTTATATCTCTGACTATAAAGAATGGATGAGACGGAATAGTTAGTGTAGTTGAGTGTGCTTATGAAAAAGAAAAACTATATAAGAAGTTTTATATTTGTGTTTGCTATGTTATTTATCGGAATGTTGGTTTATGTTTTTCTTCGTTCATCATTTTTATGGATTACTATTTTTCCCAATCATAATCAACCAATAATTGATATAACATGGCTGCCAACTCCAATATCGATATTTATCTTGTATCACTTATCTGATGTTTTATGGGCTTTAGCTTTTGCTGAAACAGTTTTCATTATTATGAATAACTATACACTTGGAGTAGTGATTGCTTTAGTGTCAACAGTTTTATTTGAGACAGCACAATATATTAATATTATACCGGGGACTGGCGATATATGGGATATATTCTTTGTTGCTGTTGCACTATCTGTTTATTGGGTTATAAAGAAATATATAGATACAAAAGAAAAGAGAACTAATGATTTCAAAGCTTTATGAAGCGTTGCACGATTAGAGAGCTTAATGGATAGAGAATGGGAGGTGAAATGATGTATGTTATTGTTAGACTAATTTTCTGGAGTATTATATTTGTAGTAGTAAATTATTTAGTAGTTTACAAATCGAGTATAGTAAACAAGAAGATATTTATGGTGTCAATTTTTATTCTTTGTGCGATTCTTGCTTCCGCTTCTGCTATAACCCCGGTAGAGAATCTATTCGTAAATTTCGATACTCCGGAAGATGTTTTTAAGTATTATGCCAGGGGAGAAATTATCGGAAGTGTGGATGGCAAAGAATCTATTTTGCTTATCGCTACGAATTCACGAGAAACTTCAAGTTCGCATTTAGTAATACCACGAACACAGAACGGTTATAAAATCCCAAGTATATTTACTGTTAAAAACACACAATGGCAATTTGCTACTTTTGGAACTTTTCAGATTAATAATGTTCTAGGAACATCAGATTATTATATCATTGGTTTAATAAG
>JAITFS010000036.1 GCA_031281195.1 Oscillospiraceae bacterium | reverse complement strand
GTATTGATTTCTACAGGTGTATTTTCGTCGTAATTGGTATCTGCTATTGCATTGTAAAGTATACGTAATTTCTCTGGGTCATTAAATAGGCTTGAGAATAGTGATGCTTTGTGTTCGCGGTTTGCTTTCATTTTTATTTCCTCCATTATACGGTTATTTTGTTGATTTTTCAAGCATAGATTTAGTTGCTTATAGCTGTACCCTATCACAAACCTTTTCTACAAATCAATAATCGTTTGAGAGGGTCAAAATGTAGATAAAAAAAGTAACCCCTATTGGGGCAGAGAGGGTTCAAGATTTGTAATATTTACAAAAATTACAAAATGTAGAAAACCCACACTGTTTTTACACGTTTTCTACAGAATTTTTTTTACAATCTATTTCTTGAAGTTTTAATAAATTTATGATATTATTATGAATAATTAGATAAGAATTATGCATATATTATTAATTAAGGTCTTTTGATTAGTGTTCCAGCATCTCTTGTATTTACAAGACAAGGGATTACGTTAATTAATGATTTCAGTAAGGAGAATGCAGAATGAAAAAAATAGTATCAATACTACTACTATTATGTTTTCTATCTATGGTTTTAATTTCGTGCATATCAAGAGATGATGAGAGTTGGGAAAATGAACCTATAAACTATCGGGGCAATTCTGTAGGAAATATTGTTAATAGAGGTTCTGTTGCAAGCCAAGGAGGATGGATTTATTTTTCAGATGATAATAATTTCAGGCTATTCGCAAGCTCATATATAACGAAAATGCGTGATGATGGTACGCACATGAGACATATCGTAAGATCAATTGTAGGAAACCCTTTCTGGTACATAAATGTTGTTGGCGATTGGATATATTATACTGATTGGAATAGTGATTCCTTATATAAAATACGGACAGATGGAAAGGAAAGAACGTTATTGCTTGACATTAGTCCTAGTTATGTGACTGTTTTAGATGGATGGATATATTATCAAGGTAAACAAGATCATATTTACAAAATTCGCACAGACGGCTCAGAAGAGACAAAAATTAACGATGAAAGGAGCGATTCTATTAATGTTGTCGATGGCTGGATTTATTATATAAACAAGGATGATAATCGTATTTACAAAATTCAAACAGATGGCTCTAATAAAACGTTAATAAACGACGATGAAGCTTTTACTATAAATGTCGTTGCTGATTGGGTTTATTACAAGCATCGTGGTACAATAGACGGGATATATAAGATTCGCACAGATGGAACGGACAAAACCTTGATAACTGATGACAGTGTAGGCTGGATAAATGTAACGGAAGATTGGATATTCTATACAAGCTACAACAATAATGGGCATATATTTAAAATCCGAAGCGATGGCACAGAAAAAACACAAATAACTGAAGATAAATACTGTTATGAAATTTACGTAGTTGGAGATTGGATATTCTATAAAATAGGACATGATAATAGACTACACATGATAAGAACCGATGGTACACAATATCAACTAGTTGAAAATGTGAGATGATAAAATGGATAAACGTGTGAAAACAATAATTCTTATACTCGTCATGAGTATAATTATGATTCCTCTTGGATTTGTTATCAAGAAACTATATTTCCCTGTTATCTACCCGGTGAAAAGCACACCTCAGGAATTAACAATCGTATTATACAGAGGTTTTTTTCCCAATTCACCTATAATCACACTTAGGCATTATATAGGTAATCTACATATCGCTGATTATAATCTTGTAATTGAAAACGGGATTAGAACAGAAGAATCGCAAAATTATAGATTGCCAGAATTTGAGGAAGGAGTTATTGAAATCTATATTGATCTTAGAGATAAAATGGATAGTAGATCTACACCAATTTCGTTGATTTACGATAATGCAGAAGAATTGTATCAACGTGGGTTGCTCATATACATAACAACCGACGGCAGTGGTGGACTCAGTATTGTAGACGACAACAACTTTGTTGTTGAACATGTTTATGATAGATATGTCCATTTTGTTTCCGGCAAAGATAAAAAGTGCTTCTTAAAGGAAGCATACTCTACAGAGTGGGTGTTGACATCAAACGCGCCGTCGTTAAAAAGATTACCGGCAAAATACTCGGGACCTCAACTACCACCTTATTACTCTGGTTGGAGAGAAAATGATTGGATAGTAGATTAGGGAGAAAACAGAAGGAAGACAGATGAACCATCCCCCTGTCTTTTAATATTTTCATAGAAAAAAATTTCTGAAGATAAAAATGTAGAAAACGTGTAAAAACAGTGTGGGTTTTCTACAATTTGTAATTTTTGTAAATATTACGAACCTTGAACCCTCTCTGCCCCAATAGGGGTTACTTTTTTTATCTACATTTTGACCCTCTCAAACGATTATTGATTTGTAGAAAAGGTTTATGATAGGGTAATTTCATAACAGTAAATAATTATTGACATTACGTAATATGCGTAATATAGTAAGGTGGTTGTATATGAAACGTAGAGATTTGGTGAAACAGTTAAAAGTTGCAGGGTATAAGGAAGTAAGAAATGATGGTGGACATGCTATTTTTGAAAAACTTAATTGTCGTCCTGTGCAAGTTCCAAATCACCGTGAGTTAAACAAATATACAGCCATAGCTATCTTAAAGATAGCTGGGATTGAATAATCGTTGGGGAGGTAATATTAATGGATTATGTTTATCCTGCAATTTTTCATACTAATGAAGATAAAAGTTTTACTATTTCGTTTCCAGATTTATCAGGTTGTTTAAGCGAGGGAAAATCCCTTGCAAATGCTATGTATATGGCAGAGCAAGCATTAACTCAATGGATTGAGTACTTAATTGATAGTAAACAAAACATTCCAACACCTTCAAATTTGGACAATGTAAAAACAAAACATAATGAATTTGTCAACCTTGTGAGAATTGAAATAAAAGAGAATAGAGCTATTAAACGTACCGTAAGTTTACCAAAATGGATGGATGATAAAGCTTCCGATATGGGATTAAGCTTATCTCGTGTTCTACAAGAAGCTGTAGTTAAAAAGATTAATTAGAGATAACTGATATAAACAACTATGAATACTCTTTTTGATGAGGAGTGTAGTTATGAAGACGAAATTTAAGATAGAATATCCTGACTATTCATTGGAACATCAAAAAAAACATTGAAGCTAGTTTACTTTATGATAGGGTATGAAGAAATAACAGGAATCTTTTATAGATTTATTGAGTAAAATTATTTAAAATACAATTTTCAAAATCACAGATTGTAAATCTACAGTATCATAATATTAACCATTGGGTGTGAAATGACGTTAAACCGTAGTCGCGAGAATTTTTAATAACGTTTTTTGTAGATAACGATTAAACTAAAACTACAAATATAACCATTAAAGACTGCGTATCATGAATCAAAACCCAGGAAGCTGTTTCATCCGGCTCTAACACATCGGACGAAAAACGAACAGCAGAGTCAAGTGGAAAGTCTGAATTATATGGTAGCCAACCGTTTTCTTCCAGCTCAGAAAAATGAACAGGTAATATGTAAATTATCCCATCTAAACTAAACATAAAACTATCCAAAGTAGCATCTCTTAATATATCTTCTACAGCATCAGCTTGATTGATGTTGCAACCTGTAGTTCCAGTGATATAAAATATAATACAAAGTATGGATAAACTTATAAATATTCTTTTCTTCATTTTCGTATCTACCTCCATAGTTAATTGTATTGTTCGCAAAAAACGTTATTAAAATTTTACGCGACTTTTGATAGATATTCTTGAACTATTTCATTCATTTGGTAAATACCTCCCTATCATATAATATATTATATTTGTTTATTATTTTATTAGAGTATGCCATATTTCCATTGTCAGATAAATATTCTAGCATTTCGTCATACCCAATCATAAGATTATCTAACTTCAATGTTTTTTTTGATGTTCTAATGAATAACCTTTCTATATTTTTGTTCTTTTTGGGAACACGCTTTTCAACATAAGTCACTTCTGAAATATCAAATGAATACTTAAATCCTAAGCTTGTTCGTACCATTATTTTACTAGAGTCTACAGATACTTTAAAAACTTTTGACATAGGGATAAGAGGAAAACCAATGACTAGCATCATTGAAGGAAGAACAATTAATCCCGTTAAACCAAAGCCATCGGGATTCCCTATTGCTAAAAAAATAGATAGCAACAAAGTCCCGCCCGTACAGGCATACACAAGATTTGTCCAATCAATGTATTTTACTTCAAATTTTGTTTTCATAACACACTCCTCTTGTCTATGAAACTCCGGAGAAACTCTAACAATCGACAACAGCGAAACATTCATTATGGTAGTATTTGTTTGATATAATCATTCCAAGTTTCCCCACTTTTACAGTAATTATTGAATATTTTTTCATCGAAGATTACGATAATTTGATAAATCAAATAAAAGTTGAGCTTCTGTTTCAGGTAAAAATGGAATTATCAAATTATAATTATTCTGAATTTTTTATTTAGCAAAATAATCCTCTTTTTTCATTATTTGTTATCGTTTTTTTAGTTTGCCTGGTAGGAATATACTTGCTACACTCAATGCGATTGATATACCTCCCACTTTTACTACTAAATTAAATAATACCTCGTTAACTTCAACAAAAATCATAGTCGTAAGAAAGATCATAACTATAAAAAAACATGCTAGTAAAATATAATAACAAACCAGACTCCACCATGTTCCCAATTGATAGTAGTATTTTGTGCGATTGCCACTCATTGCATAAGTCATCAAAATCTTATTTAATAATGATTGATTGTTCAATATTTTCTTTCTTCTTGAATTACTTAAACCGTTAAAAGCATGAGTACGAACAATAACTCGTAAGTATATGTTCACTATAACTCCTGCAAGTCCAAACATTAGTAATGCTAAAATATGAAAACCGATACTCCAATACATAAAAACCTGTTTTTTAAACTGTCAAAAAACCATATACTCTAACATTCAGAAATTACTAAATATCGTCCTCCAACTTTAATAAACCAATTTTAACATGGAAAACAAAAAAATAAAACTATAAAATTACTATCAATCAATTGTCATATAGTCTACTTTCATTAGCTGGTAATCCACTCTCGCAGTTCCTCTATGGTTTTGGGATGTCCTACTAGCTTTATTTTCTTGCCATCATTCACTAATACGTTTATTTCTGATGTAACTATATTTCTTCCGCTTTGTTTACTACTCAACACCGCAGATAAATAACCTCGTCGAAAAACGATTATTCTTGACATTCTTACACTTACAAACCATTCATAAGAAACATAATTTATTTCACGAACATTGTGCTTTTGCATTTCTTCGTTAAAACTAATACCGAAGTATTTCTCTTGTTTTGTTATATATCGAATCCCTTTCAAAGGAAGTGGCAGGCTCGCTAATAATAATAACAAGGTGAAAAACACTGATCCACCAACTGCAATTAGTAAATGTTCTGTAAATGACAGCGATTTGTTTACAAAATATAGGCTAATTGTTAGAATTATGATAAATACTCCTACGAATATTCCAATTTTGAATATGACTCTCATTGCATTTAAGAATAGTGAGAATTTGGTTATTTGATGCTTTATTTTGGATTTAATAATTAACCCATTTTTATGGCAGTATTTTATGAAGTTATCGTAGTGTAAACAGCTAGGACTCAATGTTGCAAATTTACTTCCGCTATTCTTAAAAATAGTTAATCCATGCTCTGTTTCCACAATTTTATCAATATCAGCAGTGTTTAAACATTTAGTCATTCCGAAGAAACTTCTAAATCTTAACGTATCTGAGTCAACCTCTAGCTTATATAACATTAACATAATTCCGAAAAGTAATATGGCAGTGGTCATAACACACAGAAAAATTAAAACATCAATTATAGCAGACGAAAATATAAGCAGTAGAATTAAAGCTAAAACAGCAGGAATCGGTGATATAAAAAGAACGATTTTCACTAAAATGTGCTTTATTTTTACAGTAAATCTATTTATGCTTTTCGTAGTATTGTAATTTAAGTTGTTTAACATCAATAAAAATATCACCGGTAACACAATAAGAATTATTATAAGAGGTAATAGTAATCTTTCCATCCTGCATTCCTTAACTTTTATTACAGATGTTATTTATGAAACACTTATGCTAAACACTCTGATAGAAATTGGTTGTAACTGTAAATAACTCCCTATCATACAATATATTATATCTACTTACTATATTCGATTTGTAAACAACTAAATAATTTACTAGAACAAATATTAAAGCCCAGAAAATAAGTCTAACAATAACATTCATCATTTCATTATCAACTGTTTTTACTTTCTTAGTTTTATTTGCAGTTATATTCGTGTTTGACACTATAAATCTCTGCTAGTGGTTTTTCAATCTTGTTACTCGTTCATTGCATTAAGTAGCTTATTTAAGTCGTTTGCAGACAACCTTCCAATTGGAGTAGGCTGTACCGCAGCTATCGGTAAATCAATGATTCTGGCAATATCAATACAAGATTGCTTCGCAAGCCCCGCTTCCGCCCAATCGTCAATGGATATATATTGAGATTGTATAGTGGTACTCTTGTTATAAAACTGAGATGTAATTTAAAAAACCGCTACATATATTTGGTCAGAGGATAACACCAAAACAGGGCGGTGTTTTCCATCGTCACCCCATGAAACATAGGCAATGTGAATATCGTAAGGATTCATCAACCATTCACCGCCCAATCATAAATTTCGGGGTGTTTATCCTTATTTACAACGGCATAGCCATTTTCATCTACTTCAAGTTTAACTCTTGGGATATTTCGCTTGGCAATCGCCACTGTTAGCTGTTCCTCTAAAGTAGGAGCAACCACAGGTTGAAAGGGTAAACGCTGTTCGGCAATAATCTGTCTGTAAAACATATCTATAGCCGTGGTCTGATCAATACCCATGCGGTCTAAAAGCATTGTGGCACTTTCCTTAACCTTTTTATCGATTTTCACATTTACATTTGATTTAGTTGCTACCATTGAAATCACCTCATTGTCATTATAGTTTATTATAACGCTAATGTAAAGAAATTATCGTTAAAAGACAAAGTCTTATTTTTGTGTTCATTATGATTGTTTCATTTACAATTAATGATTTACCATAAATCTATACCCATGTCGAATGAACCATCCTCTTGTCTTGCAACTATCATTCTTTCAGCTGAATATCTATATTTTTCAGGAACATCATCAATCGTTATTTCGCCTTCCCATATTTGACGTTCATAATTAAAAACAATTATCATCTCCCCTGCTAAAACATCAGCTTCAATGTCTAATCTATCCGCTTCGCTTTCGTCATATAGCATTAAAGGAGCCCATAAAAGCATTCCCCACATTAACTTTACATGAATTCTTTCTTCATCGATTTCCCTGTAAGCCCGAATCATTTTTGGTATGATTATTTCCAGTTTAGCCATATAATCGTTATATGGCATAAAAAGATCTATAAAATCAAAAACTGAACGCCAATATCGGTAACTGCGAATTATGTTAATAAAATTTTCTCTTAACAAGTTGTCTTCGTTAGTTTCCATCAGTGCTATCAAGTACCTAGTCAAGATGCCATCATAGACAAGGTCTAAATCATGGCTGTCATACAGCTCCGGTGGAAACAGTTCATAGAATTTATCTTCCTCAAGTAATAGTGGCAACACCTCGACCTGCATTACATAATCTTTTGAGTCAATTACAGCCAAGTAATCAATTTCATCATCTGTTCTACACGCCGTACCAACAATTATTAGCACCAAAACAACAAATATAGAAACAAAAATTCTTATCAACTTCTGAGCTCTCCTTCTCTTCCACATATTAAAATGGTTTTCATGATACACTGACTCAATGTGTACTATATTTTTTCATCATTAGACCTCTTTTCTTTGTCTTTAATCCATAGATATATCCATTTCTCCTACATCATATTCCAGATTGTCGTCCAAATTTTCTAAGTAATTTGGTCTTTTATCTGTTTCTAAATCTTCAAAATACCAAAAGAAAATTGGTTTTCCATTATATTCAAACTCGATTACTTCGGTAACCGGCTGTCCTTCTATAACAAGATTTCTCACTTTCTCTGTCTGCGATATGCCCCATACAGGGCGTTGTGGCAGATTTGCTTGGATGTTTTCTGCTGACCAATGTTCTGCCCAACATGACAAAATACTATACCCTATTTCTCCAATATCATTAAAATTAAACAATGAAATTGAATTTAACCACTGTTCTATATCAATAAAACCGCGTGTCATCACTCTCGAAAACATAGTATTTCCTGATTCATCATTTACATAGAAGAAATATATATAAATTAGACTGCGTTCTCTTCCTTCAGGATTTATAATAAAAAATAATGCATTTGTTTCATTCAATATTAATCTTGTGATTTCTCCAGTATATGGCAGTTCTGTACCATGCATCCCTGTACTACTTTTGCTTTTGATAGCATCCTCAATTGAATCATAATACTCCATAGCATCAGGCGGAGGAAAGATAAGAGACTCAATATCACAACTAATTGTAAACAACACAATAATTATTGTGATTAAAATTACTATTGTCTTTTTCATTCTATCTTTTTAATCCCATGATTGTTCAATTGATGCAAAGAAATCATCAACTATGTGTTTTGCGTCATCACTATACATTGCAACAAACACAACCATTGTCCCAACGAAGCGATAAGCATACCTATCTGAATTGTAAGTGACTTGGGGATTCTCGTGTACATTTACAAATGTACCACTCATTACATCATAATCCCAAAAACCTATGGTAGCACTTGTTAAACTTTCATTAAAAGTGTATAGAAAATCACTATCTGTTGATTCGACCAAATCCTTTGAAGACAAACGCAAATAATCCTCCGCTGTGTGCTCTTTGCGTGCTCCTTGGGTCACATCATTATATGATAAGGAAATTGTAAACATGGGATAATCCTCGTGATACAATAAAAAATCAAGAGCATATTCACCACGTTGATACCATTCAAAATCTGATACTATAAACCCGGATGGTAGAGTGAAACTAAATCCTGTCCAATCATTGTGGAAATGATCTCCATCCCACTTTCCCGTCACTAGTGGACTGCCAATAATACTGCTAATTGGCATACTTGGGTCGTAGTTGCTAAAAATAAAACAACCACCCAACGTAAGCACACAACTTAAAACAAGTAGTGTAGCAATTAGTCTTTTAATCAAAATTTTCATATAATATTATCCTTATAAATAAACCATATATGCATAATTCTTATCTAATTATTCATAATAATATCATAATTTTATTAAAACTTCAAGAAAAAAATAGTAAAAAACTAAAAATTAACACCATTTTAATCACCTAATGTTTTCATCTGTAAAAAATAAATTGTCATTGTTACATAAATATTGTAAAATAAATATTCAGTAATTAGTGTAAAAGTGAGGTATGATATGATTTTCACACCGATATTTTGGTTTTTTGGATTAATTGCATATATATTTTTTTGTGTTCTAATGATAGGAGCAACAGTCCCTCTAATTGTCTATATAGTTAAACGCAAAAAAAGTAAAAAATCTATCAACTGGATTGTTGCAGGCTTGCTTACAATAGTTCTTGTTGTTGTTTCTAGTTTTAGCTTTATGACAAGCCAAAATGTGTGGCATTGGATGTCAGAATTAAACATTTACGAAGACCCTAGTGAAATTGCTGAAGACGAAAGACGGGAAGTCTGGTATCAATTTGAACCATTTGGGGATAACACAAAAACAATATCTGCAGATTTTGAAAGTAGCTTAATTATAACTGAGAGATTCCCACGGCTTGATGGTGCAACTGCATTTCTGCCTGTTTATTCAGCGATTGCTGAAACTATTTACAGTGGACTGGATGTAGTTTCTGCAAAAGAGTATATAAATTTATCAACCACACGCCTTGCATATGAAAAACTAATAAAAGGTGATGTTGATATTATCTTTACACTCCAACCATCAGAAAATCAATTTAGAGATGCACGTTTTGCCGGAGTTGAGCTTATTAAAACACCTATTTTTAAAGAAGCATTTGTCTTTTTTGTTAATGATGTCAATCCGGTTTTAGGGCTTACTGTTGAACAAATCCAAGAAATTTATACAGGTAAAATAACTAACTGGAAAGATATTGGAGGACATAATGAAATAATTGCACCTTATCAACGTAATGTAAACTCAGGAAGTCAAACAATTATGGAGCAAGTAGTAATGAACGGGCTAACAATGATAAAACCCGAAACCGAATTAAATCACAGCACTATGGGAATGATGCTCCGTAGTGTTGCACAATACTCCAATAACGAAAATGCATTAGGATATTCATTTCGTTTTTATGCTACTGTGATGAATCCGCAAGATGGCTTGCGTTTACTTAATGTTAATAATATTGCACCCACACCGGAAAATATTGCTAATGAGAGTTATCCCTTTATAGTAAATGTGTACGCTATCACAACAGAAAAAGGTTTGGAAAATCCTAACACACAAGCTCTAATAAATTGGATTACTTCACCACAAGGTCAGCGATTAATAGAACAAACAGGTTATATCAGCATAACAAAACCGGGGAATTAAGAAAATTAAGTAAGATAAAAAAATGATTTATGAGGAAGGTGAATTACATGAAAATACTAAAAATATTTATACTATTGATTTTTATTATTATACTAACTACAGGTTGTGTGAGCCATAAATTTGCTTATGAATATGATGATTTGAGACATAATCTTGTAGCTGCAGAGTTAGTTTATTTAGAAAATGAATTAACTGTTTTTCATACTCATTGGATGGAAGATATTGATGAGTTTGAGCATACATTAATTGGAACATTTGCAGAGGAGGATTTTTCAAGATTAATAAAGTCGATAACAAAGCTACCCTTTAGATATCTCGGTATATATCTTCCTGTAAGTGTCTCACAAATTATGAGAATTGAAGGGTATGTTATTGTTTTATATTATGCTGATGGCTCTCGTATATTAATTGCACAAAATGCAGAACACAGACAAAATACTGAGTATTATTTAGGACAATCTCAAACCGCCAGAAAAGTAACTGATGAGGTTTGGAATGATTATATCAACCAAATGCTACCATAATGAACGTTTCGCTGATGTCGATTGTAGGAGTTTACCATGATGAAATATGTTAGAGTTATACTTATTTATTGGGGCATAATGATAGTGTATGGTATATTATCTGCAGTATTTCCAAGTGAATTCATTAGAATGGTCGGAAGATATATTGCTCCTATACCTCTGCTTGCTGCTTTATTTCATATTGGGATAATTATTCCTAACAAGGACGTAAAGAAAAGGTATTTCACCTATATTGGAATAATTATTGGTGAAACCTTGCTGTTTATTTTATTATCCTTAATTTTGAATGTGAGTTTGACCAATACATTGCTTGCAAAAATTTCTGTCATCATAATTATGCTAACAATTTTTATAATTATATTAGATATTGGTAGATATATAAAAAATACAAGACCTAACATTGCTATGGTTTTGTATCTTATTTTCTTTGTAGGTATTATTATAGTTGCAGGGCAAGTACTTATTATGGTTATAAACTAATAAGGAGATAAAAAGGGTTAAGTGATTAAAAATGAGACTTGCTTTTGTGACATATATCTATTTAACAATTATATGAATTCTTTGGAATTAGCGATATTTATCAAATGAATGAAATAGCTCAATAAAATCTATCAAAAAAGGTATACAGTTTATGCCTGTGCTTAACTATACGGTATTTTACACAGTGCGTGAAGACAGCAAAACTATTGTGGTGCAAAGATTTCTTTACAGAAGGCGTAACTGAGCAACTGTTCTAAATGAAGTAGAATAACACCTATTTACTTAATAGTACAATAGAACTATTTTTTGAGAGTGAGGTTGTTACGATGAAAAAAATACGTATATTGTATATTGTTATTGTAACCATAATATTGATATCAGTTTTCCTAACAGGTTGTTACAACCAGCCTGTGGAATACACTGGTGATTATCCGGAACTTTTTACAATTGCAATTAACAGTTTAATCGGTTCGAAAGGATTTTCTGAAGATCCATATAGCTACGAAGTGGTTATTGAGGTTGTTGAAATAGATGATTATGGTAGAAAATTATTTCTTTATATTGAATTCGGAGCTCAAAGCAATTACAGTCTTTTAATCAGCCAGACTAGTAATGATGAGTATGTGTATTTTTACCCACATTATAACTTTATAACAGTAACACGTGGGATAATTTATGCACAGCCAAATAAAGTTTTCTCTCCTGAAGAAATCGAAAAATTGAAAAAAAATAATGATTGGAATCAAGAACTCAAACTTGACAATGCAGTACGAGCAAGAATTGTCCGCATAAAGCCTGACAGATATGGTCCGATAGGTGGAAAAGAATTAAATAGAGCTTATCGTGCCGCTACTGGTGGCAGTGTTTTTTATAGATTATTTTTTAACACTGATAACTATGGTCGTTCTATATATTTGATTTATGGTATATCCAGAAAAGAGATCTTATTGTTTTTCCAAGCAGACGGTTCACTAAATCCAGATATTGGTATAATGGAAATACACAACAGAGATAAATATCAAACAGATTTGAGACTGTTCAAAGAAGCAAATGGTTGGAATATGCCTTATCCGTGATAGTTGAGCTTAAATAATTATAATCTGTGACATAGGTATTGATTTATGGTAAATCATAAGTATTGCATTGTGTCCAGCGTAAGAGGAAACGTTTGCTTATAGGACTTGGATTCGAAATGTCCATAAAAGGTTTTTAGAAGTAATTGATATAAACAACTATGATCACGATTTTTGATTAGGAGAGTAGTTATGAAAACAAAATTTGAGGTAAAATACGTTGATTATTTAAATCTTGTGTATGCCTGGTACGGGCGTGGCTTTCTATAAAACGTATATATTATTCCTAATCATAAATCAACCATTCGCTCTTAACAAACTTTTCATCTCCAATAATCAAATAATAATCGTTTGAAAGAGCTTCAATATACGCATAGAAAAAAATATTGTATATATTATCAACAATCCAAATAGCTCTAGTTTTAACAAAATTACCATTGCTATCTGTTATTTTTACCTCCTCTTCAGAACTTATTAAACCAATGATATAATAATCTGATGTTCCTAGAACATTATTAATCTGAAAAGTTCCAAAAGTAGCAAATTGCCATTGTGTGTTTTTAACAGTAAATATACTTGGGATTTTATA
>JAITFS010000012.1 GCA_031281195.1 Oscillospiraceae bacterium | reverse complement strand
TGAATCATAGAAATACCGTCTTGTGTATTTCTTGATGCTGTGAGAGTTCCGATGATTTGCGTACGCATTTTTTCGGAAATCGCAAGTCCCGCCGCATCGTCAGATGCACGGTTTATTCGTCTTCCGGAAGCCATTTTTTCTAGTCTATTTGATACGGAGTTGGTATTGTTGTTTAAGTTTCTTTGAGCATTCTGAGCGCTCATATTGTTGTTAATTCTCATAACCTTACGCCTCCTTACGTTTTGTTTGAACAAATTTCAAATACTATTATCCTTAATAAATCAATTATAAACAATAAATATACCCAATGTCAAGCAAAAACTTTTATGTAATCACCAACTGCGAGCTATTTCCCCTAATTTTTTTGCCATTCTTCCAGTTCTGAAAGATTTAGTCAAAAAAATCATTGAAAACACCTCACAGTTGGCGATAATCTAGATATTTTAACCCCCATTTTTCAATGAGGGTTAAAATTATTAATTATTAACTATTAATTATTAATTAAACTTTAGTATTTCCCGAAGTCACCACTATGAATCGGCTCATACACACTTTCGGAAGGTGCTGACGGGAGAGCTTCTGCAGCCCTAGGACTTCTGGCAGGTAGAGAAGAACCAAAGCTTGTGTTTTTGAGCTTAAACTGGGAGATAAGCTCTTCAAGCATTGTGGACTGACTGCTCATTTGTTCTGAAGCTGCGGCGGATTGTTGTGCTGTTGCGCTGTTTTGCTGAACAACCTGTGCTACCTGGTCAATACCTGTATTGATTTGAGAAATACCAAGTGATTGCTCCTCAGATGATTTTGCAATATCGCCAACGATTTCAGAGCTTTCATTGATACCGGAAACGATGTCTGCAAGACTTTCGGCGGTTTCACCTGCAATACGTGCACCAAGCTCTGCTTTTTCCATTGAGTTTTGAATAAGAGCACCGGTGTCTTTTGCTGCGACTGAACTTTTTGCTGCGAGGTTACGTACTTCCTCTGCAACAACTGCGAAGCCTTTACCGTGTTGACCTGCACGTGCAGCTTCAACAGCAGCGTTAAGTGCAAGGATATTTGTTTGGAATGCAATGTCGTCAATGACTTTGATAACCTTGCTTATGCTTTGGCTTGCCTGGTTAATTTCCTGTACGGCAGTGGTCATTTCGCTCATTTGACTGCTGCCTTTTTCTGCATTACCCATGATTGTTTTTGCCAGGAGAGCTGCACGGTCTGCCATGCTTGCGTTTTCTTTGGTTTTTTGTGCAATCTCACCGATTGAAGCGGATAGTTCTTCGACAGAAGCTGCTTGCTCGGTTGAACCTTGAGCGAGTGATTGAGCACCGTCTGCGATTTGCTTAGACCCTGTAGAAACTTGGGAAGAAGCAGAGTTGATTTCACCAAACATTGTGTTGAGGTTATCAATTGTTCTTTCAAGTGAATTACCGATTGTATCGTTTGCGGATAGAACCTTAACACTTGCAGTCAAATCACCGTCTGCGATTTGTGAAAGGTTGTGTTCAATATCGCTAAGATGTCCGATAATGCCGTTAAAGCCTCTGGCGCAGTCGCCGAGCTCGTCTTTACGTGCTGCGGTATCGTTAGCGGATCTGATTGTTTCTTGGTCAAAGTCAAGTCTACCTTCAGAACCGATGAGTTTAAACGCATTTGCAATAACTGAAAGTGGTTTTGCTATAATGCTGGAGATATATAGTGCAAGTGCCATTGAAATGACTACAGCAGCAACAAGAACTACAATTACAATTGTAAGCAGTAAGGTTGCCATTCTATCGGCAGCTTCGTAAGATTCTGCACCCTCGTCCATTAATATATCAATACCTGCATCAAAGTTCTCAATTATTGAGTATCCAAAGTTTGCAAAACTGGCGAGTTGTGACTGGAGCAGATCGTAGTACTGTGTATCTAAAGCAACTGCATAGTTACGTGCTGTATCACGAATACTGTACGCAAGTGGTAGCATATCTTTATCAAAAGTCTCACGTGCGTCATAGAAATTACTTTTAACTTCTTGATTGTCAACATATTCGTAGAAACTATCCATATTTGAATTAAGAGAAGGCAGAAGTCTTTCAATATAACCCCAAGAGCTTTCAATACCTGCTGTGTCTTGCTTGTAGGAAGACATAACCATATCAAGCACTTGGATGCGGATGCTTTGCAGTTCTTCTGCTGCTTTACCGAGGTATGGAATCGGCACGGTTTTGGTATAGTACATTTCTGTTTTTGAGTTGTTAATACTGGTCATACCAAAAATACCAATAACACCAACAATTGTTGCAAGAATGACTACCAATAGGAAACTGACGATTAATTTTACAGATACTTTCATGTTCTTCATTACGTATTCTTTCCTCCTAAAATGTTTTTTAAGTGCTAGTTTAGCAATTTTTAATCAAAATAACAGATGAACTATATCATAAGTTAACAAAAAGTTCAAACAAATATGTAAAAAAATGAAAAAATAATGCGAATTTTTTGCGAAATGTTGTAATTTTTGGTAAAATGTTTTTATGTTTAAACTGATTTTAGAAGACAAAAAAACTCGGCGTGGCGAGTATATAACAAGTCATGGCACTATTAAAACACCTGTTTTTATGAATGTTGCAACACAAGCGGCGATAAAAGGTGCGTTATCAAGCATTGACCTTATAGAAGTTGGTTGTGAGGTAGCACTTGCAAACACTTATCATTTGCACATCAGACCGGGTGATGAGCTGATAAAATCATTGGGTGGATTGCATAATTTTATGTCATGGGATAAACCGATTTTAACCGACAGCGGAGGTTTTCAAATATTTTCACTAGCAAAATTACGAAAAATTACCGAAGAAGGTGTAGCTTTTAACTCCCACACAGACGGGAGAAAAATCTTCATGTCGCCCGAGGATTCAATTAAAATACAGATGAACTTAGGCTCAGATATAATGATGGCGTTTGATGAATGTGTTGAAATACCGTCACCTTATGAGTATGTAAAAGAATCCTGTGACAGAACATACCGCTGGCTGGTCAGGTGCAAGGAATATTTAGAAGGACGGCAAAATACCGCTCCTACAACACTTACCCCCTCTCTTTGGGGAATAAATCAAGGAACAACCTTTAAAGATTTGCGAATCTCCCACATGAAACGAATATCCGACCTCGATTTGCCCGGCTATGCTATAGGTGGTCTGGCAGTTGGCGAAACTACCGAAGAAATGTATGAAACTGTTGAAAT
>JAITFS010000011.1 GCA_031281195.1 Oscillospiraceae bacterium | reverse complement strand
AGTGCCGCTCCACCACGAGCATCACCGTCAAGCTTTGTGAGAATAACACCGTCTATTCCAAGTGCGTTGTTAAACTCTGTCGCTGCGTTTACTGCATCTTGACCGGTCATTGCATCTATAACTAAAAGAATCTCTGTTGGGTTAACTGCTGATTTTATTTTCTTAAGCTCATCGACCAGTTCACTGTCAATGTGTAAACGTCCTGCTGTGTCGAGAATTACAAGGTCGTTACCATTTTTGTTTGCATGTTTTATTGATGCTTTTGCTATATCAACAGGATTTGCTTTTCCCATTTCAAACACAGGAATATCAAGCTGTCGCCCAACTGTTTTTAGTTGCTCAATAGCTGCCGGTCGATAGATGTCGCAAGCAACAAGCAGGGGGCTTTTGCTGTTATTTTTACGCATATATGCTGCAAGCTTGGCACTGTTTGTTGTTTTACCAGAACCTTGAAGTCCAATAAGCATTAATATTGTGGGTGGTTTTGAAGAGATTGTGATTTTTGCGTTTTCGCTTCCCATTAGATTTGTGAGTTCTTCATTTACAATCTTAATTACCATCTGCGAGGGTGTGAGGCTTTCAAGAACATCCTTTCCGAGTGAACGTTCGCTGACGGTATTGACAAAATCCTTAACAACCTTAAATCCAACATCAGCCTCTAAGAGTGCCATTCGCACTTCTCGCATTGCTTCTTTGATGTCGGGTTCTTTAAGCCGCCCTTTGCCGCGAAGCTTCTTAAACGCAGCATTTAATTTTTCCGATAAACTTTCAAAAGCCAAGACTATACCTCAAAATACTCTTTAATAATTTCTACTATATTCTCATCATTTTCCATCGCGTGCTCTAATTCCTTGCGTGTTTCCAGCCATTTTGCGATAATACCTGTTTTGTTTTCAATGTCTTGTAGTGTGGCTTCTGCTCTGGTGATAATGTCATACACACCTTGCCGTGATATATTTGCTTTTTCTGCGATTTCTGCAAGTGAGAAGTCTTCATTATGGTACAAATCGAAGTATTCACGTTGTTTTTCAGTGAGTAACTCACCATAAAAATCATATAAAAGAGCCTTTTGCAGCGTATTATCGGTCATATTGTACCTCACAAATCTCTTGCTGTCAAGTAAAAATACTTAACATGCATTATCTATACTTTTTAATGCTTCTGCTAAGCGTTTAAAACCTACATCTGTGTCACAAATACTGGTCATTGCGATGGTATGTTTATTATAAGCACTTTCGATTTCAATTTGATATTTTGTACGCAAAATATTTGCAATATCATACCCGCTTAAATCTATATCATTTGGTATTATTACTATTTTACCCTTATCAAAATCATAAAATCCATCATTTTTACTTAAAATATGAAAGTTTTTTAAATCTTTTATTTCTTCATAAAAAGTTTTTAACTTTTCTTCATAATTCATAAAAAGTTTTTCACTTTCTGCTTCCAAAAGCCGTAAGCAACTATCAATGGATGCTAAAAGAATATACGAAGGACTGCTAGTTTGTAAGATATTTAATAAATGTTGAACCTTTGATTTATCTATACGTTCACTGCAAATATGTAAAAGTGAGCAGGATGTCAGAGCGGGCAGAGTTTTGTGTAAGCTGGTGACTACAATATCTGCTCCGAGTTTAACTGGATTTTCGGGAAAAGCTTCGGAAAATCCAAAGTGAGCACCGTGTGCTGCATCTACAATCAAAATGCCATCGGCATCATGTACAATTTTTGCAATAGATGCTATATCACTTACAACTCCTTCATAAGTTGGTGATGTGATGATAACAAGCTTAATTTGCGGGTTATTTTGTAATGTTGTTTTTATCGCTTCGGGGTTTATACTGCATGGTATATTTGTATGTTCATAATTATTTGCAAATTTGCGATTTTCTAAATGCTGTAATTTATTGTTGGGTTTTTGTTTTTTTAGCGGGAAATAATCAGGCTCAAGATAAACTAACTCCAGACCAAATAATTCTGCTGCATTTGGTGTCGAGCGGTGGCAGCCTTTAACGGCAAGTATTTTATCTCCACGTTTTGAAGCAGCTCCAATCGCTGCAAGTATTCCTACTGTTGAGCCATTTATCAGTAAAAAAGCATCCTTGCTTCCAAATAAATGTGCTGCAAGCCCGGCGGTTTCTTTAAGAATCCCTTGCGGATTGCTTAAATCATCGAAACCGTGTATTTCAGTAATATCATAGTTATAAGGTAGTCCGCTCGGCAGATAATCGGACATGCTAATAGTCCTAAACATCTGCTTATGTCCGGGCATGTGCATAGGATAGGTATCACTATTTGAATAGTTCTTTAGTTTGTCAAATAACATAACAATATGATATACTACAGTAAACTAAAAATATTTACAAGTGAGGAACAAAATGCAGAATGTAAAATCAGTAATTTTTGATTTTGACGGTACATTGTTTGATTCCATGCAGGTCTGGTTTCATTTTGAATCAGAGCTTCTTAGAAGTTATGGTAAAGAACCAAAGCCGGGTCTTGCAGAAGTTTTGCGTGCTTTAAGCTCAATTGAAGAAGCCGAATATTTGATAAAGGAATATGGTGTGGAAAGAACTGCTGAGGAAATCGTACATGATAGAAACAGCAAGATTTTAGAAAACTACAGCTACACAATTCCACTAAAGGATGGAGCAATTGAGGTGATGGAAGCTCTTAAAGAGAGAAATATTCCAATGTGTATTGCTACTGCAACAGAAAGAATGTTAATAGCACCTGCTGTGAAACGTCTTGGTTTAGATAAATATATAGACAGGGTTTTTACATGTGAGGAAGTTGGTAAAAGTAAAAGCTTTCCTGATATTTTTATCGAAGCCGCTAATTTTATGGGTACAAAACCGGAGGAAACTCTTGTAGTCGAGGATGCTCTATATGCGATTATTACTGCGAAAAAAGCAGGGTTTATAGTTGCCGGTTTATATGATTTTTCGTCTTATGATGAAAAAGACAAAATTATTAGTCTAAGCGACTATTACCACGAATCTCTCCACGACATGCACAAGTTGATAGAGAGTAGGGAGTAGGGAGTAGGGAGTAGAAAGTAGAGGTTTTGTAGGGGCGGCATTCTGCCGTCCATGAGTAGGGAGTACGCAAACAGCGGGTGTTTCGTTAATGAAATATTCTTGTAATGAAAAAAAGTTATGTTATAATACTCTTACGTTGTAAAAACTGTGGAGGAAAAAGTTTTGAACATATTAATAAAAGACATTTTAACCCTGTTATCTGACGGAGAAAAAAAGCTAAAAGCAGAAGTTTGTTCCGTCTATATTAAGAACAAAAAGATTGAATCAATTAATACCGAACCGGAAGGCTTTATCGCTGATAAAACCATTCATGGCAGTGGAAAAATGCTGATGCCGGGTCTTATTAACGCACATACCCACGCATCTATGACAGTGCTAAGAAACTGTGCTGATGACCTGCTTTTTGACGAATGGCTTTTTGGGCGAATCATGCCACTTGAGGATAAGCTCACAGGCGAGGATAACTACTGGGCGACAACACTTGCCATTATGGAAATGCTACGCACAGGCACAACCTCATATATAGATATGTATTATTTCCTTGATGATTTGGCAAGAGCGGTTGATGATACAGGTATGCGTGCTGTTCTTACACGGGGGCTTATTGGAAATGCCGACGACCCCGAAGCCGGAGCAATACGTATGCGAGAAGCCATTGAAGCTTACGAAAAGTGGAAAGACCACGACAATATCAGCTTTATGCTTGCACCACACGCACCGTATACATGTGATGATGTGTTCCAGCGTGAGGTTGCAGCCGAAGCAAGAAACCTCGGACTTGGTATTCACACGCATATTTCTGAGGGGCTTGTAGAAATTGATACAATTCGTGATAAATACGGTTGCACATCAACAGAGTTAATGGATAAAACAGGCTTACTTTCAAACCGGACAGTTGCAGCACACTGTGTTCAACTAACCGACAGCGATATAAAAATAATGGCAGAACGTGGTGTTACAATAGTTACAAATCCTGTCAGTAATTTAAAGCTTGCTAACGGTATAGCACCGGTTCCAAAAATGCTCAAAGCAGGTATAAATGTTGCGCTTGGTACAGACGGAGCAGCAAGTAACAATACCTTAAATATGTTCCGTGAGCTGGCTGTGTTGTCAATTTTGCATAAAGGTATAAACCATGATGCTCTTGCAGTCACAGCAGAGGAAGCATTACTCATTGCGACCAAAGGTGGAGCAAAAGCAATGGGACGAAATGACCTTGGTGAAATAAAAGTTGGAAATACAGCAGATTTAATAATTCTTAATCTTGAAACTCCAAATATGCAGCCAATCAACAATCCAATATCGGCACTGGCGTACTCAACCAACGGAAGTGAAGTTGAAACCGTAATAGTAGGTGGAAAAATATTAATGGAAAATAAAGAATTTACTACAGTAGACGAAAAAAAGGTCTACCACGAAGTATCTAAAATATGCGAAAGGATAGGAACGAGATGAAAGTAAATGGAAGTACAGCAAGAAAAGGACCTATTGCAGTCCAAAAGGGAGAACAACCAAAAGCATCAGCAACAGGAGCTGTAATACACGAAAGTCAAGTCAGAAACAAAGCCTTAGCACCATCAGGTGAAAGAAAAATAGCATGGGCATGGCGAAATATGCCACTTTTGCAAGCTATAAAAGAAGATTTTGAAAAGAAAAAACCATTTGAAGGGTTAAATATAACTTTGGCAATTCACATGGAAGCAAAAACTGCCTGCCTTTGCCGTACTCTTGCAGCAGGTGGAGCAAATATGTTTGCAGCAGGCTGTAATCCACTTTCAACACAGGACGATGTAGCGGCAGCACTTGCAGTCGGTAAGGAAGGTGCACCTCCTATTCATATCTACGCATGGCATAATTGCACAAAAGAGGAATACGAGGAGCAAATGACAAAAGCTCTTGAATCAGGACCAAATATCATTATTGATGATGGTGGTGACTTGATAAATATAATGCACACCAAGCTAAAGCACTTACTACCCGGAGTTATTGGTGGTTGCGAGGAAACAACAACAGGAATTATGCGTTTAATCTCGATGGCAACAGATAAATCTCTTATGTTCCCGATGGTAGCTGTAAATGACGCACAGTGTAAATATCTATTTGATAACAGATATGGCACAGGTCAGTCAGTTTGGGATGGAATAAACAGAACAACAAACCTTGTGGTTGCAGGAAAAGATGTTGTTATAGCCGGTTACGGTTGGTGTGGCAAGGGTATAGCAATGCGTGCAAAAGGGTTTGGAGCAAGAGTTATCATCACAGAAATTGACCCTGTTAAAGCATTGGAAGCAATGATGGATGGATTTGAGGTTATGCCGATGGACGATGCAGCAGAGCTTGGCGATCTATTTATCACTGCAACAGGTTGCACAGGAGTTATCACAGAGAAACACTTTGACAAACTCAAGGATGGTGCAATCATGTGTAATGCAGGTCACTTTAATGTTGAGGTTGATGTTGACTGGCTCGATAAAAACACCAAAAGTGCCGAGCATAAACCAAATATCATGGGATATACATTAAAGAATGGCAGAAAAGTATTTGTTATTGCAGAAGGACGTCTTGTAAACCTTGCATCAGGTGACGGACATCCGGTAGAAATCATGGATATGAGCTTTGCAATACAAGCACTATCGGCTGAGTTTCTAGTAAATAATCATAAAATACTAAAGCCCGGAGTTATTGCAGTTCCGATTGAAATAGATCAAGATGTAGCATTTAAGAAGCTTGCTGCTTGTGGTCTGTCAATTGACGAATTAACCCCCGAACAAGCAAAATACCTCCACAGTTGGGACATGGAGTAAAACTTAATAAAACGCCGGTGCGGTATGTGGACGAGCAATCGCCTGATGTAAAAATAGAAGCAAGTTTTAATAATTTGAAACCGGTTTCAAAACATTACAAAAGGAGATTAAAAATGAAAAAAATAGCAATGTCACTTACCGTACTCTTTATTTTAAGCATTACCCTTGTTGCTTTTGTTGGTTGTAGCAATAGTAATAACGAAGAAAAAACAATTATCCTCGCAACAACCACCAGCACTTACGACTCCGGGTTACTTGACTTTATTCTACCTGCGTTTACAGAAGAAACCGGTATAGAAGTGCAGGTTATCTCTGTAGGAACAGGTGCGGCAATCCAGCTCGGGCGTGACGGTGAAGCAGATGTATTACTTGTACACGACCGTGTGCAGGAGGATACATTTGTAGCAGATGGTTTCGCAGAAGCACGTTTTGATGTGATGTATAATGACTTTGTTGTAGTTGGTTCAAGTAGCGGAGCTATAAATCACAATACCAATGTCGGTAATACATTTACATCAATATTTGATAATGAACTAACATTCGTTTCAAGAGGTGATAACTCAGGTACACATAGCAGAGAACTACTATTATGGAGCAATCTAAATCTAAATCCTGAGGATAATCCAAATTACTTAGAAGCAGGACAAGGCATGGGAGCAACCATTGGTATGACAGCAGAGATGGAAGGTTACACACTTTCAGACAGAGCAACCTGGTTATCTTATGCAAGCAAGGGTGATTTAGTCATTGTTTGCGAACATGACCCAACACTTCTAAACCCTTATGGAGTAATGGTTGTATCATCAACTCTACGTCCAAATAACGCAAAACAATACGTCGATTGGTTAAGAGGTTCAAAAGCACAAGGCTTAATCGCAGAGTTTGGTGTAGCAGAATTTGGAGAACCACTTTTCTTCCCCGATGCATAAGAATCAATGAATATTGTTGAGCAGGAAACTATAGGAATAATCGTACTGACATTGCAGATGACATTACTGGCAACTGCAATGTCATGCGTGATTGGAATACCTCTGGGACTATTGCTTGATAAGGCAAGCTTTCCCGGAAAACGAGTTGTTGTGCTGATAAACCGCACACTAATGGCAGCACCACCGGTTGTTATCGGGCTTGTAGTGTACCTTATTCTCATGCGAAACGGCCCGCTTGGATTTCTCGGGTGGTTATTTACGTTTGAAGCAATGGTGATTGCACAAACCATACTCATAACACCAATAATCTGCGGTATTGTATATACAGCATCAGAACGAAGCGCTAAAAACATCAGAGCATTTGCAACAACTATGGGAGCAAATAAGATTCAAACAGAGTGGCTTGTTATAAAGGAATTAAGCAACGAGATATACTTTGCTGCTGTTGCGGGATTTGGGCGTGCAATGAGTGAAGTCGGAGCAATTATGATTGTCGGAGGAAACATTCGTTATCACACAAGAGTTATGACAACAACAATTGCACTTCTTCGTAACAGAGGAGAAATTAACCAGGCAGTATTTCTTGGAATAGTACTTATGATAATCGCACTGCTTGTTCAAGTTATTGCAGGTGCTCTTAGAAGAAGGGAGCGTCGCACTGATGAAAATTTCTAACATAAAAAAAGAATATGAAAAGTTTACTCTTAGTATAAAGAGTTTAGAAATAACAAATAGTGCTCAAAACACCATTGTAGGAGCAGAATCCAACTATCCGGGTTATGTAGGGGCAGCATCCAACTGTCCGGATAATGGACAATATAAAATATATGGTATCATCGGAGCAAACGGCTGCGGTAAAACAACCTTGATGAAAATAATGGCAGGCATTATCAGCCCAAGCAGTGGAACAGTAGATTACGAAGGATTAACCGGTCGTGACATAACAATGATTTTTAGGAAACCATATTTACTACACGACACAGTTATAAATAATTTAACGTACCCCTTAAAAATCAGAAAAATTAAACCAAACTCTGAAGAAATTGACATATTATTAAGTATGGCAGGACTTCAAGACCTAAAAAATGAATATGCGTTAACTTTATCCGGAGGGGAGCAACAAAAGCTCGCAATGATTAGAGCATTTATATTTAAGCCGAAGCTAATTTTTGTAGACGAAGGTTTTTCGAATATGGATATAGAAAGTGTCAATCTATTTGAACAATATATTCAAAAAATGTCAAACACTACATGGGTTTTGGTGTCGCACCAGATGAGTACAATCAGACGTGTTTGTGAGTACGTATTTTTCATGCATAAGGGAGAAATAACGGAAAAAGGTGAAACAAAAAAAGTATTAGACACACCATATACAAAAGAGCTAAAAGAATACTTGCAATATGTTTAATTATTATGTATTATGTTAGAACTAAATATATGGTATATGGTGGTAAAGTATGAGTGTAAAAGAGCGAATATTTATCCCTATGTTAACATTAACTTTTGTTAGTTGTGTTACAATAGCAATAATGGCAATGGTAATTTATAATGAAGGACTTAATCAACTATTTGTGATGGTAGCTATTTTTGTGTCTATAGTATCACTTATAGCGTGTTTTCTATTAGCAAGATACATATCCGGTAAAATAGAAAAGCAAGTCAAAAAGTTCTCACAAACTCGTGATAATCTTCTACAATCCATGGACACAATGATAATGGTTACAGAGATTGAGTCTGATAAAATCATGTACATGAACGAAAGATTTATTACAGAGCTTAAATTATCAAAAAATGACATCGGTAAAACCTGTTGGGAAACTCTTGTACCAAACGCAACTGAACGATGCAGTTATTGTCCTAAGATGTACTTAAAGAAAAATTCTGATAAACCGGTATCTTGGGAGCATTACAACCCTCAAGTAAAAAAATGGTTTAGAATTGACAGCAGATATATTGACTGGGCAGATGGTCATCGAGTATTTATTGAACAAATATTTAATATTACCGAAGCTAAGGAAATGCTTGAAGAGGTTGAAAATGCACGTGATGAAGCAGTTGTAGCAAACAAAGCAAAAACAGCTTTTCTTGCAAACATGAGCCATGAGGTAAGAACACCGCTTAACTCAATTATTGGCTTTAGTGAGTTAGCTCTTGATGATGAAAAGCTTAATAAAAAAACTCAGATGCATCTTGAAAGTATACAAAGCAGTGCTGAGTGGCTTCTTGGTATTATTGATGATATTCTCGATATATCAAAGTTAGAGTCAGGAAACAAATCGCTTGTGAAATCTCCTTTTGACATGGGAGAATCAAAAATTAGAGTTATTGAGGAAGTTGAAGAAATTGATGAAATAGATGATGAAAATAATGATAGACCACAATTCAAAGGGGAGGTATTGATATTTGAAGATAACAAGTTAAACCAGCAGGTATTACGTGAGCATTTATATAAAGTAGGAATATCATCAATGGTAGCTGAAAACGGTGTTGTTGGTGTTGATATAATAAAGCAAAGAATTGACGATGGTTCACCAATGTTCGATTTGGTATTTATGGATATGCACATGCCTGAAATGGATGGAATGGAAGCAACAGCGAAGATTTTGGAACTGGATGTAAAAGTGCCGATAATCGCACTGACAGCAAACATTATGACAGCTTCATTACATCATTATAAAATGGGCGGTGTTACCGAAACTCTTGGAAAACCATTTAAAGCACAGGATTTATGGAAGTGCCTAAGCAGATACTTAATTGTAGAAGGATATGTAAGTGCAGACAAAGGATCAATGACGGAAGAGGATATTAAAATGCTGGAACAAATGCGACGCTTTTTTGTGCGTAACAATCAAACAACTTATGATGATATAGTAAAAGCGATAAAAGCCGAAGACTATAAAAAAGCACATATACTTGTGCACTCCTTAAAAAGTAATGCCGGTTATATAAAAGAAGCTCGATTGCAACGTACAGCAGCAGTCGCAGAAGCATACTTAATCAGCAACCCGCCAAAACCAATTGATAAGTTCTTAATAACAATAAAAGAAGAGCTTGATAAAATCTATGAAAAATATGGTAAATTGCTTGAGGATGAACCGGACGATGATATAGAAAGCGTAAACGAAACAGAAGCGAAGGAAATTCTTGATGAACTGGAAGAATTGTTAAAAAATAGAGATACCAGATGCCTAAAGTATATAAAAACCCTTAAAGGAATACCGGATACAAAAGTATTAATAGCTCAAATAGAAGCATATAATTTTAGAGGTGCATTACTGGCACTTGAGAGAATTAAAGAAGAAAATTAATTCATGAAAAACGAAAAACTGCTAACAACAATAAATGAATATATTTCATACATGAGCCAAGAAATTAAAACACCAATGAGTAATATTATTGGGTTTTCTGAGCTTGCTATGAATTATGTTACGTCACCAAAAACAAAACTTTATTTAACCAGTATTCTTGATAATTCACAGTGGTTAATGCAAGTTATGAATGATATTATTGACTATTCAATGATAGAGACAGGCAAGCTTGAGTTGGAGCTTGTACCTATGAATCCTCGTAAGCTCTTTGATACATGCCGTACAATAATCGCTCCAAAAGCACGTGATAAAGGTCTGGAGCTTACACTTTACTCACAAACAATTAAGGGAAAGGTTCCACTCGTAGACCAGTCAAAGATTCTTCAAGTATTAGTAAATCTTTTGACATACTCAATTAACAGTACAAACAAAGGTAAAGTATCACTACAAGCTGATATAATCGTACGCGATACAAAAAGCATTACAGTACATTTTGAAATTGCAGATACAAGTCCCGGCATGTCATCAGAGCAAATCAAAAAATTATTTAACCTGCCCGAACAGGATATTTCTGATAATTCAGAAGATAATGTTAAGGGTCTTGGTATAATCATAGCTATAAAATTAATAGAGCTAATGGGTGGTAAGCTTCACATTGACAGCAAGGTCGGTGAAGGTAGCAAGTATTTATTTGACTTAACATTTGATCTTGTAGAAACAGGTGCTAATGAGCTTGACGAAGACGCAATGGGTGAGTTTAAGCGACCAATCTTTGCCGGAGAAGTGCTGGTTTGTGAAGACAATCAAGTCAACAGATTATTAATGCAGGAGCATCTGACACGTGTTGGATTAAATGTTGTTACAGCAAAAAATAGTAAACAGGCTTTTGACTTAGTAAAAGAACGAGAGAAAAAGAACGAGAGTCAATTTGATCTTATCGTATTGGATGTTCAAATGCCATTTTCAGACGGATTGCAAATTGCTGCAAAGATACGTGATAAAAACAGTAATATTCCAATTATAGCGACTTCGGCAAACGCAATGGCAAATGACAGAGAACTTTTTGCGGAGTACGGAATAAAGGATTACATTCCAAAACCATTTACATCACAGCAGCTCTGGCAATGCCTTAGCAGTAATTTAACAGTAATTGGCAGAGCATCAGATTCTGATGCAGAAATACGATATACATCTGATACCGATAAAGGAAAATTTAAGAACTATCATATTGCAGATAACAGAAACAGTATTCTCTTAGTTGATGATGAAGTGCAAAATATTGCAACATTAACAAACGCACTCGATGAGGATTTTCGTGTTATGGCTGTTCTTGGTGGCAAAGAAGCACTTGATATAGCGGAGAAAAAAGCTCCGGATATAATTTTGCTCGATATAATGATGCCTGATATGGATGGTTATGAGGTTATTGCAGCATTAAAAGCGAACTCAAAAACACGTGATATACCTGTTATTTTTATAACCGGAATGAATGAACCAAGTGCTGAAAGAAAAGGTCTTGAAATGGGTGCAGTTGACTATATTTCAAAGCCATTTAATGTAGCAACTGTAAAACTCAGAGTTGAAAATCAAATACGTTTAGTAAATCACATTAGAGCTCTTGAAGAGCGTGATGAATTAAAGCGTATGTTAACTCTAAATGAGGATTTAAAAGAACATGCAGAGCATATAAGCCGTGCAAAATCAGAGTTTTTGTCAATGATAAGCCATGAAATGCTCACACCGATGAATGCAATAATGGGTATGACAAATATTGTAAAAAGAGAAAAGCTATCAGAAAAATCATTAGATTGTATTAATGAAATAGATGCGGCATCAAAAAATATGCTTAGTATGATTCATGATATGCTCGACATCGCAAATATTGAAAACAACATATTTGAGCTTAAAAATAGAAAGTTTACCACAAATGATCTGGTTAGAGGTTTAGCACAGTTTAAGACCAGTGCATTTAGTAAAAATATCAATTTTAGTTATGACATAGATGAAAATATTCCTGATACCTTAGTAGGTGATGCAAGAAGATTAAAGCAAGTAGTAAAAATACTGATTGGTAATGCTATCAAGTTCACACCTGATGGTGGTAAGGTTAATTTTAGTGTTAACATGGTGAGTGAAGACCCGGAAATTGTAACAATCAAATTTGAAATAAAAGATACCGGTATAGGTATTGGTGACAAACAAAAGAAAAATCTATTTGCATTGTTTGAGCAGGCAGATAGCAGCATAACAAGAAGATATGGCGGAATAGGTATTGGTTTAACTCTTGCTAAAAAAATTGTGGAAATGATGGGTGGAACAATCAGCGTAGAGTCGGAACAAAACCGCGGTACAAAGTTCACATTTACATGCGTTTTTAAGAAGTGAGAATGAAAAAATCATATTCAAAAAACCTAGTATTTGCAAGGGTTGTCTCTAAAGGCCCAAAATGGGCCTCAGGGAGAATTTTATGTTAAAGAAATATAGCTAAACTACTGTGAAAACAGTTGACATAAGTAATGTAAATGAACTATACTACCATTAGACATGAAACAGTATAAAAGCACTGTTTCATGAATTAATTTATGGAGGGTTTTAATATGAAAAAACGTAGTTTCGGACAAATGTTTCTCGGCAAATGGAATACTATGACCCTGGTAGCTGTTGCAGTTGGTGCTGCACTGTTTGGCGTACTTATGGTATTTGGTAGCATACCGATATTTACCAACACCTATCTAACGTCAGCTATGATTATCCCTGTCATTGTTGGTGGTTTGTTTGGTCCGATACCGGCTTTTGCAACTATGCTCATTGGTAACTTCGTTGCAGACCTTATTGGCGGTTGGGGCTTCTGGTTCGACTGGTCGATTGGTAACGGTGTACTGGGACTATTTATTGGTGCCCTTCCACTATACGGTGCAAGAATCGACGAAGGAATTTTTACAGTAACACATGCAATCATCTACACTGCATGTTGTATTGTTGGTAACGCAATTGCTTTTGGTATTGTAACACCGGTTATGACATCAATCTTCTATGCAGCCGATCTGGAAATCACCTTTATTCAAGCATTTGCAGGTGGTATAGCCAACACTGCTGTCCTTGTCATTGTTGGTATTCCACTACTCTTCCTTTTTGCAAACCGTTTCAAAAAGCGTAGTAACCTTAAAGAAGAGGACTAAGAGTATTAATGAACGGGAAAAAACCGGTCATTCAGTTTAACGATTTCAATTTCCACTATAAAATCCAAAACAAACCGACGCTCCATGACATCAACCTTACCATCTATGAAGGTGAAAAGGTTTTGATACTCGGAGCGTCGGGAAGTGGAAAATCCACACTTGCCAACTGCATTAACGGACTTATACCGTTTTCGTTTGAAGGAAATATCACTGGCTCATTAAAGGTTAACGACCAAGAGACCCGTGATATGTCTATCTATAAGCTCAGCACAATGGTTGGTACAGTTCTACAGGATTCTGATGCTCAGTTTGTTGGACTCTCGGTGGGAGAAGATATCGCTTTTGCAATGGAAAACGATAACATACCTCGTGCGGAAATGTTGCCAAAGGTTCTGCAATACAGCACAGAAGTTGGTATGGAGGATTATCTGCTATCGTTACCATTTAACTTGTCGGGCGGCCAGAAGCAAAAGGTCGCTCTTGCAGGTGTATTGGGCGATAGCATGAACATATTGATTTTTGATGAACCGCTTGCATCTCTCGACCCGTATTCCGGAACTGTCACCATCGACTTAATCGACCAAATCGCAAGAAATGGAAACCGGACAGTTGTAATAATAGAGCATCGTCTTGAGGATGCGTTATACCGCCCGGTAGATCGGGTGATTTTAATGGATAAGGGGCGTATCGTTGCTGATACTACAGCAGATGCACTGTTACGTGGTGATTTGCTCCGTGAATACGGTATACGTGAGCCTTTATATATTTCTGCGTTAAAATACGCAGGTTGTGACATTAATACAATACAGGGTCTTGATGACCCGTCTACACTGGAGCTTTCTGATGAAAACAAAAAAAAGCTCCGGGCGTTTTTTGAGAGTCAAGCTGATATTCAACCACCGGTACTTGGTGAAGAAACAATCAATGTGGATAATGTGACTTTCTCATACATAAAAGGTACAAAAGCAAAAAATGTCTTAAAGGATGTTTCATTTTCTGTTAAAAAGGGTGAACGAATTGCTCTTATCGGTAAAAACGGTGCAGGTAAGACAACATTAGCACGTTTAATATGTGGAATTGACCGCCCAAATGCGGGTATTATTTATATAAATGGTGAGAACAACAAAGCTCTAAGTGTTAGAGAAATCGGTGAGGAAATCGGCTATGTTATGCAAAATCCTAATCAGATGATAGTAAAGGACATCATCAAGGATGAAGTTGAGCTTGCTCTACGACTAAAAAAATTACCTGATGACGAGGTAATAAACCGTGCTGAAAATACGCTAAAAACATGCGAACTATACCGTATGCGAAACTGGCCTGTAGATGCGGTGAGCTACGGACAAAAGAAACGTGTAACAGTAGCATCTATCCTTGCTCTTGAACCGGAGGTTATTATTCTTGATGAACCAACCGCAGGGCAGGACTACCGTCACTACATGGAAATCATCAATTTTATCAATAAGCTTAATGCCGAGTTTGGTAAAACTATTATCTTTATAACACACGACATGCACCTTGCAATCGAAAATACCGACAGAGCGGTTGTATTATCTGAAAGTGAGTTAATTGCAGACGAAAGTGTATTTTCTGTACTTTCAGACGATGATGTAATCACCCGTGCAAATCTAAAACAAACCTCACTCTATATTCTTGCGAAAAAAATTGGTATTTCACCGGAAAAATGTATAGAGCATTATATCCTTTACGAGAGGATGGTGAGGGTTGATGAATAACAGACTTCTGATAAATTACTCACCCGGTTCAACACCAATACATAAGCTTAACGGTGCTACAAAGGTCTTTGGGTTTCTTATCATAACCGTATATATAATCATGACATTTGATGTGCGTGTTATGCTGCCAATGCTGATACTTTGTAGTATTGGTATAGTTTCAATGAAACCAAACTGGAAGCCGATTTTGTTGATTCTTAGCTTTCTTTTTGTTATGGCAGGAGTTGTCGGCTCTTTGATGATTATATTAATTCGCCCAACCTCGGGTTATACGCATACGGGTGGGGAAACAATACTAATTCAATGGACAAATCATTTCTTCATATCAAAAGAGCTAATTTGGTATGTAAGTGCAATGTTTTTTAAGCGTATTTGTTCTTTATCTACCGCAATACTTTTTATATTAGCTATCACACCGTCTGAACTGGCGGCAGGGTTTAACAAGTTAGGGATGCCGTACAAGATATGCACTGTTATTTCACTTGCTTTCCGTACAATACCCGATATCGCCCGTGATTATATAGACATAAAAAACTCTCTGATGATGCGTGGAGTTGAGCTTGACTCACGCAAAGCCAGTCTAGGGAAAAGATTAAAACAAACAGTTTTTATACTTTCACCACTAATTATGACATCCTTCGGACGAATAGGAACAATTGCAAATGCTATGGATTTACGTGGTTTTAGTAAGCATAAGCAAAGAACATGGTATAGCGAACGTGATCCAACTGCTGCTGATTGGGTAGCCAGAGCTATAATCTTACTTGTTGCGGCGTTTTGTGTTTATTATATCGTATATATCCGAATAATGAACCCGCCACCATTTAGTTACTGGACACCGTGGGGTTATTGGAACGGATGATACTGTTTAGTTTAACTACAAAAAAGTGAAAACCCTCAAACTGAGGGTTTTCACTTTTATTGCTTGTTTTGCTGTTATCTAAAGTAATTGTCCAGTGCGTCCTGGAATACAAGACTAAATGTTTCTGCGTATTGTGCAGGGGTCATTTCAGCCGGACCGGTTGTGTTTTCAATCATTGAATCTAATGATGGGCCAAAACCAAGCGACATCATAAGCTCAAATCCATTTCGACCAACAACATCAATATAGATGTCTATATTAGCTTGAGAAATCATGTGATTTTCAAACCATAATAAATCATCACGGTACTCAAGGTCACCATCAAACCAGTTTGTTAAATCATACATAACATCAAAGACTTGACGGGCATCTTGAATATATCTTGGAATAAAGTAATACTTATTTGTTAATGCATTAAATGTTTTCATTGTTTCAGCAGTGCTGCGAGGACCAACAGGGTAAGGTACCATACCAACATCAAATGGTGCCGGTTGACCTGCCAGCAGATCACTCCATTGTTGATTAATCCACGGCACAGCAATCCAGAAGCCGCTAAGTCCTTCTCTGAACAGATTATTGTTGATATCCCAATCACCCGGATCCCATGGACGTGCAGATTTATCAACATTATATAGTACATTGATGAAATCTAATACTTCAAGTGTCTCCGGTGATGTTAGATGTTGTATCGGACCCGGTGCAAATGATGCATCGTTTGAAAATAACATACCTTCAAGGAAATTTGTCCAAAAACCACTATATCCGTAGATGTTTTGTGCCGGATTGGTTAAAATACGGCAATACTCACGAAACTTATCCCATGTCCATTCACCACGATACCAAAGAGTTTGCGGGTCTTCGAGACTATGTAATTGGATTAGCTCACGGTTGTAGCCTAACATATACATATCGACATTAAAAGCAGAGGGTGCAAAGAAATAATGATTTTCCATTCCCGGTATCAGTAATGTTTCCATAACAACATTTTGTCCGGCAGGAGCAAAAACATCATGTGTGCTGTCAAGTCCCATGCTTTCAAGCGACTGTGCCATGTTATTAAGAACAGGAGACAAACCAAATTGTGGCTCAACCCAATATACATCAGCATCAGGAATACCACTCATGATAGAAATCGGGATATTTTCAATAATTCCATCCCATGTCATGTTAACAAACTCAATATATACATTATATTTTTCTTCAACATAACGTACTCTATCGAGAGCCATCTGTGCAGTTTCAGGGTCTGAAATACTTGGGTTGTCATAAATACTTGTGTGTGTAGAGTCATAATATGTATCATAGAATGTGCCAATGATTATATGACGTCTACCATCCGGTAAAAGACGAATTACATCATTACCTTTTTCGGGCAGGTCATAATCCGGTGGTGAAAATGTTGGCGGGCCGTCGTACTCTTCTTCTACTTCCTCAGTGCAAGCTGCCAGTAAAATGATAACAGTAACCGCAACAAGGATTAAAACTAATATACGTTTTATGTTCATTGTATCAATCTCCTTTAATTTTTATTATGAATGTTGGGCTAATACGTCATCATCGACCATTAGATAAACTCTTATAAATTCGAAAGCCGATCCTTCCCAGTTTCCTAGGTAAATCTTAAATGCGTAGTTTTCTTCTGTAACAATTTTTGGATCGAAACCAATATCAGACCATAGGACATTTATTCCACCAATCTCATCATCCCAATAGTCGATTAATTCAACTTGCACCCAAGACCAATCCCAATGGCCATGAAAAGCAATTTCGAATGATTCAGGTTTTTCTGCAAGCTCAACTACTAAACCAAATGATGCATTTACAATATACCAAGGTAAAATATCTCTTGTTTCACCGTCTACACCAGGTGTAACGTATTGGAACCAACCAAATTCATCCGGTAATGGCAAATCCCAACCTGCGAGCTGCGGAGCTTCACCATATCCTTCCGGTGCTGACCAAAGAGATTCGGTATTTAACTCGATTGCTACATTGTTTTCATTAAAGAATGTCATGTTTTTGATGTACAAAACTGCAGGAGCTTCACCTCTGTCTGCCGGGCCGTTAACAAGCCATGCAAACTCAAGCAGGTTATTACCATCCTCTGAGAAAAATGAGTTTTCTCCAAGTGTAAAAACAGCAGGATTAGGATTGCGTGTTTTAAGATAAATCTGCCAGTTTGATTCACCGGTAATCATTAAATCCTCGTTAAGTGTAATGAATCTGCCTGATACTGCACTAAAGTTTCCGTCGGGATATTGTGCATAGACATCAAAAATGATGGTTCTTACATTTACAACATCACTGCCAAGTAAACCATCAACATTTATACCTAAGCGTACATTTTTCCCATCGGGTGCAGTTAAGCGAAGTGCCGGTTCGTCATCGAGAGTTGCAAGAGACATTGTTGAATCAGGGTCTGTTCCGGGAGTGCCGACGTTTAGCATAAGAAAATCAATGTTCCCGTCAGCAAAGTCTACGGTGTATGTTGCATCAGGGTCAAAGTCAATTATGATATCGTCGTCGGGTTCGTCGCCATCGCATGCCACTAACACAAATGCCAGTGCCAGACAAAGTACGATGCTGAGAAATAGTTTTCTTTTCATTTTCGTCATCCTTTCACTTTTTTTACGCTTTTTATATTATATCATATATATTATTATTTTGAAAGTAGAGAGTAGAAAGTAGAACATCACCCAACAATGCCACTGCGTTCGATGCCTTCAATTAGATACTTCTGTAGAAGGACATAGATTAACAAAAGTGGGAGAATCATCAGCACAACTGCGGCATAGACATAAAGTGTTGTAATTGAAGGGTCGCGTATTTGATCAAGATTAGCAATTGTTGCTTGTAAAGAAGCGATTCTTCTACTGAGAAGAATATTATCACTTACATTAAATAATCTACCGAGGAAGTTATCATTATACTGCCAGACAATTGAGAAAATTGCTACTGTTATAATTGCAGGAGAAGCATTTGGCAGCATTATTTGTGTAAAGGTTCGTACATTACCTGCTCCGTCAATTATAGCAGCTTCTTCAATTTCTCTAGGTAATCCTCTAAAAAATTGTGTGAAAATAAAGATGTACAAGCCCGAACGTAACCCAACACCAAACAATGTCATAATAACCACAGGCCAAGGCGAACCAAGTAAGTTTGTACTGCCCCCGGTGAATATACTAAATATCCACAGAGGGTCAAAGCTCTGGAAGGTAGTATATAAAGGATACATAATCGCATGAGCAGGTAAAACGATTGTGATGATAACACAGGCAAATAAAATACGTTTCATCGGGAAATTAAACCTTGCAAAACCATAACCTGCCATTGAACAAATCACAAGCTGGATAAAAGTTATACCAATAACATACATCATCATGTTTTTTAGAACATTCCAATAATCCATACGGAGTATTGTAAGCTCATAACGCTCTAGTGTTGGGTGCTGCGGAATTATATATACAACCGGACTATATCTGTCCTCCGTGGAGAAAAACGAGTTTGCTACAATCCCTATAAGAGGGCTAAGTATTACATAAGCAATCCCTACAACTATGATTGTACGAAACAGAGCAAACAGCCATCCTTTAACCTTTCGCTCTAAATGACCACGCGCACTGTCAAGCTTTGGGTCATTCTTCCATGTATTCAATTTTTCATTAAACTTCGCCATAAATATTTTCCTTTGTAATAGGGATTAGAAAGTAGAGAGTAGAGAGTAGAGAGTAGGAATTAGGACTCCATGCCCTCTTTAGTAAAGAGGGTGGCTCCGCAGAGCCGGGTGATTTGTTACGTATAGTAAAATGTCCTTCTGCCGAGTATTAACGCAACGACCCCAAGAATTACAAGCACCAACGCAGCGCTAACTATACTAAACACTGCCCCCAAACCATAATTATAATCTGAGAAAATTGTAGAGTAAGCTAGCGTTACAACAGGGCTGGTTACAAATGAGTCAATTATTGTATACACAACATTTGTTAATATAAGTGGTGAAACCATCGGGAAAGTAATAAGCCAAAACGCCTCATAAGATGTTGCACCCTCAACCCTTGCAGCCTCATAAACAGATGGAGGAATTGACTGCAACGCAGCAAGGAAGATAACAATTTGAACACCGGATGCTATAACAATAGTATTGATACGATGCACAGCATCCACAATAAAGCCTAATAAGCTGTCCGGTATTGCCATATCACCAAACATATTTAAGTAATATTGAATATTAACGTTTAGATTTGAACCAAGAGAAGTCATAACCTCAGCAGATGCAGGGGATATTCCACCAATCATCATTGCACGGGCTGAATCGAGAGCATCAGCTATTGCAGGTGCTCCAAGTATAACAGGCAGGAAAAATATTGCACGAACTAGTGTTCGCCCTCTGAACTTTTGGTTTATAAATAACGCCATAAACAATGAGAAAAAGATGATAAGCGGCACATCAATTAACATAAATAAAACTGATGTTCCCATTGTCTCTGAAAATGTTGGATGTACAGTAAAAGCGTAAACATAATTTTCAAAGCTGTTCCATGACATTGACATTCCGGAGACTCCGGCAACAGTAACATCAGAGAAGCTCATGCGGAATGTAGTTATCAAGCTAAGTGCAATAAACCAAACAAAGCCAATAACAAACGGCATTACGAATATCATGCCTACAACTGATTTTTTTCCGGACAATGATAATCTAAATCTTCGTTTTTTGTTTTCTGCTAGTGTCATTCCCGACATATTTTATTCTCTACTTTCTACTCTCTACTCCCGGATGGCAGAATGCCGCCCCTACAACAATCCTAATCTCTAATCCCATAGCGAAACAAGTTTCGCATTCTACTCTCTCGTCATTATTAATTATTAACTATTAATTATTAATTTACTATATAACCTCTGGATGGTACAATTTTGCCGTCATATTCCAAGTCGTTGTTTGTGCGGTTTATAACAATCACGATACCGTTTGAATATGTTACCACTCTTAAACCATTGCTTAAAATCTCGTGTTCAACCATTTGCTCACCGATTACAAGGCTTAAAACATCATTAACCTCGTGATAAATACGAGCTGCCATCTCATTCCAGTTAAGAAATCTTGTGCTATATTTCCAGTTTAGACCGGTGTACTTCATATCGCTTGCACTTTCGTACGAAAACGTAAAGTGCGGTGATGCACCATATTCAACCAATCGTAAAATCACGTCACGTTCGTCCGATGTGTCAGATAAATTGATAGGTGAACCTGCGTATTCAATTTTACCAAATACTATCATCTGATAAAATGGAATCTCATCATCAACGACATAAAGAGCATTGTGAGAAAGGGGCATATTTATCAAATCATCAGCAAATTGCAAAGAGTAAATATTACCGCCGGAGACCATTATTGGTTTTCCTTGGTTGTGGATTCGCTCAAATGCGTAAAGTACAACATCCTTTGCTTCCTCACGATGGATAACTCCTGTACGTCTACGATCAGAAGCGAGAACCTCACCCATATCTCGTAAAGAGATACCGGTCACATCATAACGATCCATGGCTTTGATAAAACTCTCGGTATAACGTATGAGAAATCTTGGACTAATAATATTATACAATACCTCAAGATAACCAAGAGCAAATGTATTATACATTGTGATGGGGTTAACCATACCAAATCCTGCAACAGTTCCACCACCGTAATAACGTGAAGATTCAAGGTTAAAGCGGTACCTGCGTGTACTCCACGGAGTTGTCACAAGTGCCGTATCTGAGTAGAGCTTTCCATCTTTTTCTTCTACTGCTCTTGCAAGAGATTCAAGCTCTCTTGTATTTCCAAGCTGTCTAACCGGGCGGATTTTGTCAGGAATATCATGGTAATAACCTCGATTAAACCACCCTTGATAGTTTATTACCTGCCTTGTAACACCACGTTCAGCCATATCCTCAGATATTTCTGCTGCTTGTTTATAAGTTGTCATTGGAATCTGCCCCATGTATTGTACTCCTGCAAAAAACTTTTGCCCCATGACACTACCTATGATGTCCATATAAAATGGTATATTATTTGCTTGTATTGGTTCATTATGTAACATTCCATTTTCGATAAGCTGTTCTCTTGCACTTTTTGCCATTGCGGAGTAACCGTTTTCTTCAAGGAATGAATAACGTACAGCAAGATTTATCATTGGCAGATCGCGCTCAACGATTGGCAGTACAGCTTCATTTCCTGTCATACCAAACATTGCAAGCGACATACTGCCTCTGAGTATAAACCCGGGATATATATAGTTGTATGAGTTTACCTTCCCTGATATTCCTGCGGTTAAATAACACTGCGAATCACCGTCTTCTACATATCCTAAAATTGTGCGGTTTTCTGCATTAATTCCGAAAAACGGTATACGTATATCTTGAATAATCCCAAGTGTGAGATAATCACTAAGCAGCGGGTCTTCGCCATAAATATATTGCATGTATTCGTCTGCGTAGGTTTTGCCGTTGTTAAAGCGTATAAGTGATCCTGACCCATTAGGTACAACAAGATATCCGGTTTCGTCTGTACCTCCTGCTCCAAATGCTCTAAAAAACTGAATTGTTGCAATTCGTCCGCTTGCATACTCACGCACACCTCTGGTGTTGACGCTTGCAACAATGCTGTTACCATCAAGCTGAACATCAAATGGAATAACAAAATGGAGCGGTATTACATCCTCAACTCCTGATGCCGCCATGTCGTAGGCAAAATCTGCCGCTGTATATCCAACAGATTCAAATAATTCATTCATCTCACGCAAGGTAGCAGCTCCTGTACGAGCAGAGCTTATAAGCTCCATAAAACCGGGAGCAATTGTGGACTCCACATAACGTAGCATATTTCTTGTATATGCTCGTGTATCACGTACAGGCTCTAAGAACATTTGCAGTCTTTCAAGTGAGATAAATATCGGAACAATTCCCGTAGGGCTGGATATATCGCCCATTGTATATACAATTCGTACACCATTTTCGATGCCTTCGAGCTTAAACTGTCCTTCGCCCATATTAACAGAGTGATCAAAACTATTCATTCGAGCAGGAATACGTGTTGCTGTAAAGTATTCGATGGTAACCTGTGATTGTAATAAGCTTTTGTTTAAATCAGAAGCAATGGGGTCATTTTCCATATCAGGATGAACTGCATAGGTGATATTTGAAGTACGTCTGTCATAAATTGCAATATTTCCGGTTTCTACATCAATATACAGACGTAGATATTCGTTTTCGGCAACACATACATACCCGGGGACATCAACAGTACCAACATCAATATATGTAAAGTCAAAGCTTTCCACAAGAGGGTCCCGTTCAACAACTATATCTAAATGGCCGTTGTGCAGTCGATACTTAAACAGCAGATACCCTTGATATCCACCAACTATCAGCACAACAATTGCCAACGCTATTAAAAATATTTTTGTTGATAATTTCATTTCCTGTCCTTAAAACCTAAATATTAATTCTGTATATATACTGTAGAAAAATCCGTAGATTTGATTTAAAACATCAAGCATCAGTAAGCTTATAAAGATTAGTATTAATATTGTTATAAACGTAAGCACAAGTGTAATGATTGTTTTTAACAGAGTATAATTGTGTACAGTCATTACACCGATGAGAAGCAGAAACGCTGTCCAGCCAATTCCAAAACCTAAAATGATATGATAAAATGCAGCTTCTTCAAGTGAAACAAAACGGCTGAAAATTGTTGCAGGTCCGATTATAAGTGCAATTGGTAACATTGCGTACCCTGCAACGGTGATAATATCACGAACACGTCCTTCACCCTCCATTAGGCAGGTAACCGCCCAGTTACCAACGCAGAACAATCCAAGAAGTAATACAAATGCACTCATTTCCTGTACGCCGTCAATAGTACGGGGGTTAACTTCATTTACAATAAAACCTGCAAAAATGCGGTTGATTGTAAATAAAGCGGACATAACAAAAACGCAAATAACAGCAAGCGGAATACTGCCCTTGTCTCTGTAGCGTATTTCATAAAATGAATCAATAGGACGGTACAAAACACCAAAGAAATATCCTATACACTCACGAGAAAAATATTTACGCAATCATTCCACCTCCCGTCACATCATCATCAA
>JAITFS010000129.1 GCA_031281195.1 Oscillospiraceae bacterium | reverse complement strand
GTGATTTGTATAAACCCAAAACATAAACAAAGACAAGGATAGGAGATATAAAATATGGCACGTATATCCGGTGTTGACCTACCTAAGGATAAAAGAATAGTTGTTGGACTGACTTATGTATATGGCATAGGCAGAACCAGTGCAGAAAAAATCTGTAAGGAGTCCGGTGTTGACCCAAATACCAGAGTAAAGAACCTTACAGAAGCAGAAGAAACAAAGCTTCGTGAATGTATCAGCAAAAGTTACATGGTTGAGGGTGACCTTAGACGAACTGTTGCTTTTGACATCAAACGATTGACGGAAATAGGCAGCTATCGTGGGCTTCGTCACAGACGAGGGCTACCTGTACGTGGACAACGTAGCAAAACCAACGCTCGTACACGTAAAGGCCCGGCACGCACAATAGCTAACAAGAAAAAGTAGTAAGGGAGTGAGCAAAAGACATGGCACCACCTAAAGGTAAAAAAACCAGAACAAGACGTCGCGAACGAAAAAATATTGAGAAGGGTGCAGTTCACATCAGGTCGTCATTTAACAATACTATGGTTACAGTGACTGACGTGCATGGAAACGCCATCTCATGGGCATCTGCAGGAGGAATGGATTTCCGCGGAAGCAGAAAATCAACTCCCTTTGCCGCACAAACAGCAGCCGAAGCTGCAGCAAGAGCAGCAATGGAACACGGACTAAAGACTGTCGAAGTCTATGTAAAAGGCCCGGGTTCGGGTCGTGAGGCTGCAATCAGAGCTTTGCAAACCGCAGGACTTGAGGTTACAATGATAAAAGACGTAACCCCAATCCCGCACAACGGATGTCGTCCACCAAAACGACGCAGAGTATAGAGGAGGTAAACGAATATGGCTAGATATACAGATGCAGTTTGCCGCCTTTGCCGAAGAGAAGACCAGAAGCTTTTTCTAAAGGGCGACAGATGTTACACAGAAAAATGCGCAGCAAACCGTAGACCATACCCGCCGGGGCAGCATGGTCAAGGGCGTTCAAAAACATCAGAATACGGACGGCAATTACGTGAGAAGCAAAAGGCAAAAAGGTATTATGGAATACTGGAAAGCCAATTTAGAGGATACTTTGAGCTTGCCAGTAAACGCAAAGGAAAAACAGGTGAAAACCTACTGTCAATACTTGAAACTCGCCTTGACAATACAATATACAGACTTGGATTTGCGATGAGCCGCGCCGAAGCAAGACAGTTAGTGCTTCATGGACACTTTATGGTAAACGGTCGAAAAGTAAATATCCCGTCGTTCCTCGTCAAACCCGGTATGATTATTTCACTCAGAGATAGAAGTCGAAACCTCGAAAAGATAAAATCCGTCATAGAAGCAAATGCATCCAGAACACCGCCAAGATGGCTCGAATACGATCCAAATGCTTCAATCGCAAAGGTTTCAACCATGCCAATCAGAGAAGATATAGACTTCCCAATTGAGGAACAACTCATAGTTGAGCTCTACTCTAAGTAAAAGGTAGACCCTCATAACGCAAAAACAACGAGTACAAAAACCCGTACATGAATGTACACATAAAATGAAGGAGGGTATTATAAATGATAGAAATCGAAAAGCCACGAATCGAGTATATAGAGTCACAAGAAGGTGATCATATAGGGAAATATGTTGTAGAACCACTGGAACGCGGATATGGAACAACACTAGGTAACTCCCTTCGCAGAATACTGCTCTCATCACTACCGGGCATAGCAGTAACAACAGTAAAAATATCAGGAAAAGAAGACATTTTGCACGAATTTTCAACTATTCCGGGCGTAAAAGAGGATGTCACGGAAATCATCTTAAATATAAAAGGCATCGTAGCAAAGCTTTTTTCAGAAAGTGCAAAAACCGTATATATCGAAGCCGCAGGTGAATGTATCGTAACAGCAGGTGATATTAGAGCCGATGCAGAGGTTGAAATACTAAATCCCGAGCTTCATATTGCTACACTTAGCTCTGATGCAGTCCTTAGAATGGAGCTTACAATAGATCATGGACGTGGTTATGTTTCCGCAGAAAGAAACAAGCTACAGCAACCAATAATCGGTGTAATACCCATCGACTCAATTTATACCCCTGTACAAAAGGTTAACTATAACGTTGAAAATACTCGTGTTGGAAATGTTACAGACTTTGATAAATTAACAATTGAACTACAAACAGATAAAACAATTTCTGCAAGTGATGCTGTATCGTTAGGTGCAAAGATTTTATGCGACCATTTCACATTGTTTACAAACTTCTCAGATGTTATCAGCGAAATACCAACTGTTGTAGAAAAAGCAAAAACTCAAAAAGACAAGGTTCTTGAAATGACAATAGAAGAGCTTGATTTATCTGTAAGAAGCTTTAACTGCTTAAAACGTGTAAATATTAATACTGTTGATGATTTACTTTCAAAAACAGAAGATGATATGATAAAAGTCCGCAATTTAGGTAGAAAATCACTCGAAGAGGTTATCCACAAATTAGCAATGATGGGTTTATCCCTAAAAGCTGAAGAAGCTTAGGAGGTACACAATAATGCCTGGCAAACGTAAACTAGGTAAACCAACGGATCAACGAATGGCAATGCTCCGTCAGCAGGTTACCGATTTTCTTGATAAAGGAAAAATGGAGACAACTGTAACACGTTGTAAAGAAATAGCACCACTTGCCGAAAAAATGATTACGCTCGGCAAGAAAAACACTATAGCATCACGCCGTCAAGCTATGTCTTTTATCACACGTGAGGATGTTGTGTCTAAGATGTTTAAAGAAACAGCACCCGGATATGCTGAGCGTAACGGTGGTTACACACGTATCACACGCACAGGCCCACGTCGAGGTGATGGTGCAGAGCTTGCAATTCTTGAATTAGTGTAATAATAAATAACTAAAAACAAAGCGTAGGGCAAAACCCTACGTTTTAGTTTCTCAAAAACGGAGGGTATGGTTAATGGTATATGATTTAGTAATAGTCGGTGCAGGCCCAAGTGGTATATATGCAGCATGGGAAGCAGTAAAGCTTAATCCAAGTACAAAGGTTCTATTAATTGATAAGGGTTTTGACATTTACAGCAGAAAATGCCCCATAATGAGCAAAAAAGCGCGCTTATGCCCAATGTCGGACGGTGATGATGGTTTTTCTGGCTGTAAACCGGCATGTTCTGTCACTTGCGGTTTTGGTGGTGCAGGAGCATATTCTGACGGAAAGTTTAATATCACATCAGAGTTTGGCGGTTGGTTAGGCGACTATATTCCGGCTTCAAAGCTTTTAGAGCTTATAAACTATGTTGACTCAATAAATCTGCAAATGGGTGCACCAACAGATATAACCGACCCTGAAAGTGAAGCAGTAGACATCATAGAGCAAAAGGTATACGGAGCAGGATTAAAGCTTTTAAGAGCAAGGGTACGTCATCTTGGCACTGAAATGAATCTAAAGGTTATGAAGGCAATTTATGATGAGCTAAAACCAAAAATAGAAATGGTGTTCAAAACAGAGGTTCAAGATATTATTACTACTCAAGAAGGCAAGGATAAAAAAGCCGTTGGAGTTGTAACAAAAGACGGCAAGGAATATCAAGGAAAAGAAATCCTAATTGCCCCCGGACGAGACGGCTCTGCATGGCTTGCTTCTTTGCTTGAAAAACATGGAATCCCTGTAACATGTAATCAGGTTGACATCGGAGTAAGAGCGGAAACTTCAAATGTTATCATGCGTGATATTAATAAACATTTATATGAAGCAAAGCTTATATTCAACTCGTCAACAGGTTCAATTGTAAGAACGTTTTGTTCAAATCCATCAGGTTATGTAGTTGTTGAAAACCACAGCGGCGTTATAGCTGCAAACGGTCACGCATATTTCGACCAGGCACTTGGCTCACCAAATACAAACTTTGCACTGTTAGTATCGCATGTTTTTACCAGACCATTTAACAAACCAAACGAATATGCCCGTGAAATATGCAGACGTGCTAACGACTTATCGGGTGGCGGTTTGATAATCCAAAAATTTGGTGATATTTTGCGGGGCAGGCGCTCCACAGACAAGCGTATAGCGGAAGGCTTCATAGAGCCAACATTAAAAGAAGCAATCCCCGGTGACTTAGGGCTTGTGCTTCCGTATAACACAATGATTAGCTTGATAGAAATGACCAAAGCCTTAGACAAGGTAACACCTGGATTTGCATCAGAGCATACATTATTTTATGGAGTGGAAGCAAAGTTTTACTCCGCCCGTCCAGATTTATCGAAAACCTTACAAACTTCAATCAAAAATCTTTACTGTGCAGGTGACGGTGCCGGAATCACTAGAGGACTTGCTCAAGCAGGCGCCGCAGGCGTACACGTAGTCAGATCAATATTCGGTTAACTCCCCAAACCAAACGTTTATAACATGACGGTCAAACGACTGTATTATGTGGGCAGTTGATAAATTATAAAATAAAAAATATTTTTTTCGTGAAAATATTTTGAAACGTAGAAAATTATGTAGAAATTGATGATACACGTTCATGGTTTTCTACATTACATATAGAAATATGTAGAAAAGTCAACATATTGTAGCATTTGCAATGCTTTACAGAACATGGTAGAGTAGCAAATGCTATTTATTTTCAATAAAAAACAGCTTGAATAAACAAAAAAATACTTTATAATAAAAGGAGAACAACGCAATGAAAGAAAACCGTAATAATGAGATAATCGAAAATTTCGATAACCTCGTAATGTCACCACTGGCAAACCCTATAATTGATGCTATCTTCGCAAGCGAGAAAACAGCAGGATTGGCAGCAGAGAGTATAATACGAGTTATACTTGAAGAGGAAGGCATAAATCGTAGTTTTGGTAAAGTAATAAAAGTCACACCACAACGTTCACGAAGTTATCCATATCAACGAGGAAGCCGGGTTGATGTCGAGATACTGACAGAGAATAATGAAATAGCATTGGTAGAAATTCAAATTAGTGATGATCCTTCGATGATGCAAAGAAATCTCTATTCAACATCTCATGTATTAACAGAAAAATCGATACCCGGAACAACATCAGCTCAAATGGCAGTCGACATGCCAACAATTATAGCAATAAATATATTAAGTAAAAGTCTACGAAAAGACAATGATGAAGTTTTACAACCATTTAAAATAATGTATACAAAACCACCGATAAGAGAAGCAGTTCCACAATTTACCGGTTACAATATCCAACTAGATAAGATACCAAGTATGAAGCAGGATTTTAATAGTGGATTTTACTGTTGGTTCTATACATTATATACAGCACACAAAGAAAATAAAACAATTGAGGAGGTACTTAAAATGGCACCGGAATTAATAGCGTATACAGAACAAGATGCTGGATATATGCAATTTTGTAAACAATATGATTTAGCAACAGGAGACCCTGAAAGTAGAAGAATGTATCGCAATTGGTTTTTAGATGAATGGTCACGTCAAGCTCAAGAGCAGCATGCTATACAAAAAGGACGCGAAGAAGGTATAAACAATGTTTTATCACTGCTTGAATCCGGACATACTTTAGAAGAGATTAAGACAATGTTTAATTTACAATAGAGCATACAAGTGTGTTGAATCACTTTTCTGTGAAGTTTTTGAAAATAATTAAAAAATAGCTTGCAATATGAAATAAAAGCATTTATAATGCTAAATAAGGTATCAAAAGTGCTAGCCGAAACTTTCGGTGGCAGTTGGAGAAGGCGACATCCTCCCCCAACCTGCACATGTGGAAAAGGCCCACATACACAATAGCAACCGCTATGCCAACACCCATTATACAACAACATTTATTCTCATGCAAGGCAACTTTGTCACATAATTTGAAGTAGATGTAAGAATGTATTTTAGGTAAGATAAACAAAGATTTGGTATAAAGCTGTGTATGCAAAGTCTTCCTAGCGGAAGACGGGGTCAGCAAATGACTTGCAACGTACACGGCATTTTTTGTATCCTCCCGAGACTTATAAGGTTTGGGTGAGCTTTTGTTCACTTTTAATCAAAAAGTCGAGGGGGGAGTTCCTTTTCAAAAAGTAAATAAAAATACTATATAAAACAGGAGGAATCTATGAATACTAGCTAACCCCCGCAACGCAAGAACACTTGCCCCAAGCGTCATTGCGAGAAAATCTCATGAAGTGAGTTGTAATGTGAAGAAAATGTGTAGCATTTTCGAGTGGTCAAAATGACCACTTGAAACAAACCACAGAGTTAACGCAATGAAAACAAAAGAAGAAATAAACAAAAAAAGAAAAAAAAGAAAAGATTCAAAACGGAGGTAAAGATTTTGAAGATTATAACAAAAAGATTGCTTGCATCAGCGTTAGCTGTATGTATGCTCTTGTCATTTGTCCCAATGATAGCGTTCGCAGCTGATGAGTTAAATAAAGATGATATTGATACTATAACAGGAAATATGGCACAATTACCTGTAAAAGGTGCAGCAACTAATACAGTAACACCACCTGTTATAGCAACTAAGGCTGAAAATTATACTAATGTCAGTGCTACATGGACTGCTGGTGTTTATGATGGTAGCTTTTTAATGGTTGAAAGTGCCGTATACTCAATAACACTTCAAGCAATTGGTGATAGAACCTTTGAAGGTGGAAATATCGATGAAAGTGCTTTCACAACAGATATGTTCAATAACTCAAAATCTGTTACAACAGATGTAACAGGTGCTAGTGGAACAGGAACGTCATCAGAAATAATAATTCGAATTACTTATGATTTGCAAGATATAGTAATCAACATTACTGACCTTGGTGCTGAAACAAAAATCAGTTCAACACCCGTGAAAGGTGCACTACTTAATAGTATAACAGCTCTTCCAAGTATAGCACCAGTTGCTGGTGTATATTCAATAAAAGGTAGTGATTGGGCTGAAGAATCAAAAAGTGGAAGTAATTTCCTTGCTACTGGTAATGCAATATATGAAATAGTATTAGAAGCTGAAGAAAATTATACGTTTGCTGATACAAACATTGTTGCACAAGCAAATAACCTTGATTTTGGAACAGCTTCTGTTGCTGCATCAATACAGAGTGCCAATGCAGAACTGAAAATCACAATCACCTATACACTCTCAGACCAGATAATCATGCTTGAGGATGTTATAGCAGAATTTGAAAATGACTATCTTGGAACTCTTGTCAGAGGTGGAACTGTGGGCACTGTCCCAAGTATTACTGAGGGAGATAGCTTCACATCATCAGGAAATTGGACAGATGGTGTAACAGTACCTGGTACATTTGATAAACAAGATACTGCAACATTTACCATAACACTGACAAAGAAAGAACACTTCACATTCCTAGACACAGATATTGAAGCTGAAAGTTTTGAAGATCAGTTCGAATTAGCAGAGTCTGTCGTTGCTAGTGGATTTGATGGAGACAATCCAATTGAAATAGCAATCACCTACAACTTAGCAAAAATCGATGTAGCACTCCTTACTGCAGTTCCTGATGGTGACGCTAGTTCTGTAACAACAACAGAAATAGTACTGACATTTGATAAAGATGTATTAGAAGATATAGACGAATCAAATATCGATATAACAGGTGATGCTGCTAATGATGTAAATATTCTTGCTGTTACTGGCAGCGATAGCAGCAGAACAGTTGAAATCAGTGGTACATGGGAGGAAGGCGATGAGATAAATATTGGTATTAAAGATTTAGATGACTATAATATCACTCCTGCTCGTGAAGTCACCCTCCATCGTGGTACAGAACCACGTGCCACAGCCACAGGAATTTTAACATTCGTCAGAGGTGTTCTCATAGAGGAAGTAAACACTTCACATCAACTCGTTGTTACACTCGAATATGAGACCTTAGCATCAGATGCTAATTTAGGTAGTGTATCTAATGTATTATCTTGGTTTGATGGTAGTTTACCAGCTGGTATAACAACAGTAAAAGCAGCCGGTGAAAACTTAGGAAACACAATCACCTTTACATTTAGTGGCACTGCAACGAATGATATAGTTGAATCTATGGAAATGAGAATAAAAATACCAGAAAGCTATTTGACAACAACTAATTCTGATACTCTTGATGTCGTTGGTAATATAACTTCCAAAGTCACTCAAGGTTCACTAAAGTTTGAGCTTGAATCCGAAGGCGAAATGACATACAAGCTTGGAGGAGACGATAATATTCTTGATGATATCGGAATAAACACCTCCGGTAACAAAACAATCGACCTTAACGGGTTTAAACTAATACTAAGCGGAGCCATTACAGGAACTGGTACCAATACCCTCACTATCATTAACACAGGACCACCAAGCGGACTCCTTACACTTAGTGGTACAAATAGTTTTTCAAATCCACTCATCATCGATGATGGAGCAAGAGTTAATATTGCTCATACAACCAATAGTGGAGTAATTGATGTTGTTGATGGTACACTATATTTGACAGCAGAGAATTTTACACTAGGTGCAAATATTGATGTGCAATCAGATGGTCGTGCTGTGTTTGAAAAAGAAGGTGTAATAGTTGGGAATCACAAAATCACTAATGGTGGAATATTAGATTTTAACTATGATGTGACAATAAATGGTACAGGTGAAATTGAAAACAATAAAACCTTCAACGCTTTATCTCTCGAAATAACAGCAAGTACACTCAAGAATAATACAACCGGAATAATCAAGTTGAATGACAACTTTGTTCTTGATAACTTACCATCATTTACTAACGATGGACTCATTTATACTTTTAACAACTTTAATGATAACAATGGTGTAGATGAACTCAAACTATTAAACAGTTACGATGAAGGTGATGTTTGGGCAATTATGATTGAACCACTCAGTACTACACATTTTGACCTCAGAAAACTGATGAACGATAGCAATGATGCCTGGCTCGATGCTATTAAACCCGCTATCAGTGGACGAACATTCCTTACTTTCAACGGCTGGGTTTGGGATGCTGGAGAGGAAGAGTATATTGAAACAAACATGTTGGATTGTGATGATAAGCATAATTACGAAATCGCAGGTGGTTCTCTATCCGCACAGTGGCAAACCACAGGTGGCGGTGGTACAACCACAACACCTCCACAAACAGGTTGGAGACTTGACGAAAACGGAAACTGGATACATCTCGATGAAAACGGTAATCCCAGAACAGGATGGCACCTTGATGCTGATGGACATTGGTACTATTTAGGCACAGGTGTTATACATGCAAACTCATGGGTAATGCATGATGGCACATGGTATCATGTTGGTGCTAGTGGTTCAATGTCTACAAACAGATGGGTAGCACACGGTGATGATTGGTACTACCTAGCAGGCAATGGTATGATGGCAACTAACACATGGGTATGGCATCCAACCGGTTGGCACTATCTAGGTTCAAACGGAGCAATGGTAACCAACACATGGGTGCAGCACGGAAGTGACTGGTATTACATAGGTGCAGACGGTGTAATGGTAGTCTCCACAACCATCAACGGATATGTTGTAGACGCCACAGGTCGCTGGATACCATAACACACGGCATGATCGGTGCAGGGAAAGTCAGTCTGCTATAGTAGCTAGTAGCAGCTGTCGCACCGTACAATATGCGAATATTCTTCATAGTCTTAGAGGACACGAAAGTGTCCTCTAAGGCGTTATGGGTAGTTTATGATAGCTTCTGTTTTTTCTAAGTTCATCCATTAACATGTTACTCAACCCCCTCTATGAGCATAACCGGTGGCATTATAATCTACACTAAGTGGAGTTCTTTCTTTAGTGCCGCTTGTAGTGTTGCAGAGAAGTTGATATTCTCCAACTCTGCACGTTCATTTAACCATGATGGAATTGTTAAAGTTTTTTTCACAGATTTATTTTCGTAAAAACGACGATAAACATCAGTGTCTACCGCTATTACACTAGTAAATTGCTCATCAGATATTTTTATATCTTGTGGTTTTGTGGCTTTCGGTATGCTTTTTTTATCATTTTCTAAATCATACAGAGTTAAATTAAGTACATCCTGTGCCATATAGACAGCATCTGATATATTATCACCGCTTGTATAACACCCTTGCAAATCCGGAAAATCTACGCTGTACATACCATTCTTCTCAGGTGTAAATACCGCTGTATACGTGTATTTCATATATCTCTCGCTTTCTGCGTTACAAATATTATAACACGTGTATAGCACGTGTGTCAATAAAAGTTTAATAGATTTAGTTTTAGGAATTAACTCTTTTAAAGATAGAACCAAACTCTTTTAAAGATAGAACCAAATCCACTTGAAAAAGCAATTAAATAATTATATAATACTTATCAAAGTAAAGTGAAACAAAGAAAAAAAGGAGATAATATATGCAAATTACTACTGTTGATTTTACTAAAAACCCTGCGTTATACTTACAAAAAGTAGAAGCGGAATCAATTTCGATTATTGAAGATGGTAATACGATTGCTATGTTAGTTAAACCAACAAAAACTCCTGTAACTGATAGTTTGCTTGGTATTCTGAAGGATTCCGGTATTAAAAATGCTAATGATATAAAAGCTATGAGGACAGGTATATACGAGGAGTAAAAAATGAAAAAATACTTGGCAATAGCATTAGGAGCAACACTATTTTTATCTGTTGGTTGCAGTGGAGCAGACGTTGATGTACCTGATAAAATCACGGGTACAATCGAAATGGAGGATGGTGGTCTAATGACCTTTGAGCTATATCATAATATAGCTCCACAGTCTGTACGTAACTTTGTCTATCTGGCAAAACAAGGGTTTTACGATGGTTTAAAGTTTCACCGTATAATGGAAGGGTTTATGATACAAGGTGGTTGCCCTAACGGAGCAGGAAATGGTAATCCCGGTCACTTCATATTTGGTGAATTTGACGCAAATGGATTTGAAAACAATCTAAAACATGAGCGTGGGGTAATGTCAATGGCAAGGCGTGGAGATGATATGAACTCTGCCGGTTCACAGTTTTTTATCTGCCATGCCGACCGTTTTCACCTTGATGGTGATTATGCGGCTTTTGGTAGAATCATAGATGGTATGGATGTTGTTGATGAAATCGCAAAAACGCCTGTTATCGGTAACAACGGACAAGTTTCACCCGAAGATATGCCCGTCATAAAGACAATAACAATAGACTACGAAGGCAAAGTCCCCGAACCGGACAAACGCTCGTAGACAAGCATTAGCTTATATAGACTTACAGTTTCAAAAACCGTAGAGGACACTTTCATGTCCTCTACGTTGTTAGAATAATTATCAGGTGCGTTTTTATAACAGCCAAAAAGAGGTTAATGTTCGAATGAACACAACCTCTTTTATGATTATTTTTTATTACACTAACTTCTAGTTACATTTTTTGAGTAGGCGTTCCCATTTTTTGTCGACGTTTGCTTGGAAATCTTCAATCATCCACTCAGCGCCGGGCTTAAACATGTGGCTAAAGCGACCTTGAAGCTTGAGGTAATCTTCAACAGGAAGCTTTACCTTTGGTTCATAAGTGAGTTTCCAATCACCTTCAACAACTTCATAAAGTGGCCATACACAAGTATCAATAGCCAGTTTACAGATTGCCATTAGATCCTCAGGTGGATAACGCCAACCGCGTGGGCATGGTGCTAAAATGTTGAGGAATGCCGGGCCTTCTGTGTAAATTGCTTTGTGTGATTTCTCGTGCATGTCTTTAAAGTTGGCTGTGAAAGTCGTTTGTGCAACATAAGGAACATTGTGTGCAACGATTACATCTGTGAGGTCTTTTTTATACTGAGTTTTACCCGGTATTTTTGACCCGACAGGAGCAGTTGAAACCTCAGAAAACTTTGGCGTTGCTGATGAACGTTGAATACCTGTGTTCATATATGCTTCGTTATCGTAGCAGACATAAACCATATCATGACCACGCTCCATTGCTCCTGAAAGAGCTTGGAAACCGATGTCATAAGTTCCACCGTCACCACCAAAAGCTATAAACTTATAGGTGTCTTCAATTTTGCCTTTTCTTTTTAATGCTTTGTAGCAAGACTCAACACCACTTGCAGTAGCAGCAACGTTTTCAAATGCTGAGTGAATAAAGCTTTCGTTCCATGCTGTAAACGGGAACAAAAAGCTGGACACTTCAAGGCAGCTTGTTGCAACGCAAGATACGGATTTATCATCTTC
>JAITFS010000127.1 GCA_031281195.1 Oscillospiraceae bacterium | reverse complement strand
GTTATAAAGATAATCCGCACCAGTTACGACAATGCAAAAGAACGTCTGATGGAGCGTTTTGACCTCAGCGATATTCAAGCACAAGCAATACTTGAAATGCGTTTGCGTAGTCTGCAAGGTTTGGAAATTGAAAAAATCGATAAGGAATATGCAGAGCTGCAAAAGATGATTGAGTATTATTTAATGCTCCTTAGCGACCAAGATAAGCTGGATGAAGTGTTTATCGAAGAAATTACTGAAATCAGAGATAAACACGGTGATGAACGCCGCACAGAAATTGCTCATGTTGAGGACGAGATAGACATTGAAGACCTCATTGACGAGGAGGAATGTGTTTACACGCTCACAAACGCAGGGTATATAAAAAGACTTCCGGCAAACACGTACAGAGCGCAAAGACGTGGCGGGCGTGGCATTACAGCTATGACTACACGTGAAGAAGACTATGTTGAAACGTTATTTACAGCATCAACTCATGATTATATATTGTTCTTTACAAATCACGGCAGGGTTTATCGTAAAAAAGGTTACTTAATACCCGAATCCGGTCGTCAGGCACGAGGAACAAACATTGTAAACATCTTGCCGATTCAACCGGGCGAAAAAGTCTCCGCAATGATTAGAATGAGAGAGTTTGGCGAGGACGAATATCTATTTATGGTAACACGCAACGGAACTGTCAAACGTATGCGAATGACAGAGCTTAAAAATGTTAAAAATGTTGGTATTCGTGCGCTAACGCTTAATGATGACGATGAACTAATCTCTGTCCGAGACACGGACGGTAAGCAAAAGATTCTTATTGCAACATGTAATGGTATGGCGATTTGTTTTAACGAAACAGATATACGACCAACAGGCAGAACCGCAGCAGGCGTTCGAGGTATTCGTTTACGTAAGGGAGACCACTGTGTTGGTGCAGCACGAGCCAGAGAAGGTGGTGCATTGCTGACCGTTACGCAAAACGGTTACGGAAAACGCACAGAAATCAGCGAATATCTGCGTGGCGAAGAAGGAATTGTACAAAGCCGTGGTGGCATTGGGCGGAAGAATCAAATAATAACTGATAAAACCGGAACAGTTGCTGATATAAAAGTTGTTGACGATAACGACGATGTAATGATAATTTCTGACGACGGCACAATAATCCGCATGGCAGCAGCCGATATAAGCACTATTGGCAGAAATACGCAAGGTGTCCGTTTGATGCGCATTGGAACAGATGCAAAAGTCATCTCGATAGCCCGCACAGAAAAAGAAGACGAGGAAGAACTAATCGAAGAAACAACAAAGGAATTAATGATTAACAATTAATAATTAATAATGCATAATGACCAAGGCTTCAACTTAGCGTTTAATTATGGCGTCATTAATAGGAGAAAAAACAAAGTATTAATTAAATATGTAGGCATTAAATGAAGAAAGTTACAATATACACCGATGGAGCATGTAGCGGAAACCCCGGACCCGGTGGCTGGGGAGCAATCCTTATGTATAACAAAATGCGAAAAGAACTAAGCGGTGGCGAAAAAAGCACCACAAACAACCGCATGGAACTAACATCTGTTATCATGGCACTAAAAGCATTAAAAGAACCGTGTGAAGTTAGCCTTTACACGGATTCTCAATATGTTTCAAACTCTATTAACAAAGGCTGGCTGGAATCGTGGCAGAAAAAAGATTGGAAGAAAAAAGGCGGAGAAATAAAAAATCTCGACCTGTGGATAAAGCTTGTGCCACTTTTAGAAGCACATAAAGTAACCTTCAACTGGGTAAAAGGTCACTCCGACAACGTTTACAACAACCGCTGCGACGAACTCGCAGTAGCAGAGCGAGATAAGCATAAAGGGTAGCGGTGGGGAGAAGGGGTATAGTTACAAATATCATAGCAACAAGCATGATTTCAATATTGCTATATTCTGTAAGGCTTGGCACTTCAACTCATAATTGTAAGTTCAAGCGTTCAATGAGTGCTTCTTTTAATACACCGGAATAGTTTATATGAGCATTTTTTGCCTCTCTATCAAGCCATTTTGGAATACTCAAAGTTTTCTTTACAGGTTTATTTTCATCACTCATATTCATAACATTTGCAACAACCATCATAACCAAGCCGTTATCACATGTAATATCATTAATTTCTGATGGCTTTGGAACTTTCTTACCCATCTCAAGAAGAACACTTAAATATCCTTCTAAAGCACTAATTGCCATAACTGAAGCACCTTCTAATGTATCATCATAAGTTTGACATCCATCTAAGTCGGGGAAATACACTGATATTGCTCCATTGTCTTCATTAACAAATTGCGCCGGATAAACATATTTCATTGATTTCATATCATATCACCTCGTAATACCCGCATCTTTAAAGATTTTGCTTTCTAGACCCTTACCCATTTCTTTGTGGTGATGAGGAACTTGGAATATTTTACCATTTATGTTGTAATGATAGTGGCTACTCTTAATTTTGAATTGTTTATAACCATACTTTTTCAACAATTTTATCATTTCAACCCCAGTCAATTACTATCACCTCATAATCAGTCTACACGTATATTACGTATATGTCAACTGATAAAAATAAGATATCTAAGGTTTACAAGAAAAATATACTACAGAACAGAAGAAAGCCTAATGATTCATCTGCTTTCTAAGTGCAAAAAAGCACAGAGAACAACCGCTGCGATGAACTCGCAGTAGCTGAGAGAGATAAGCATAAGGGGTAGGGGTGGAGAGAGGGGTGTAGTTACAAAATAAAACACACCATAACTACATATTTTGAGAAAATACTTGCAATTAAATGTATCACAATATATACTAACTTATACGGAACAAAAATGCTTCATCGGGAAACCGATGGCAGGCGAGAAGTGTTAAGACCACTTCCCGCCCTGCGAATGTGAATAGCCACATACACAATTGCCGTAGCAATACCATTGACTATTTTACAATGACTTACCAAGTTTCACAAGTGAAACTTTAGTAACGCAAGTATAACGTTGTAGATAGAAAATGTGTAGTAATAATTATTTTGCTGTGTATGTATAGCGACGTAAACGTTGCATTAGGATATACACAGCATTTTTGTTTCCGAAATAAATATTAGGAGTGTTCGTTGTGGCACTTATTAAATGTCCCGAATGTAGCAAAGAAATTAGTGATAAAGCTGATGCTTGTATTGGATGTGGTTACCCAATGCTTATAATCACCTGTGCCGAATGTAATAAAGAAATAAGCAATAATGTTAATGCTTGTATTGAGTGCGGTTGTCCTGTTGAAAAACCAACATCAGAAATCCCACCACAATTTACTAGCTCGCTTTCATCAGATGTACAATCTTCATATAATCCACAACCAATTTATCAAAACAACCCGCATTACCCAAATCAACAAGGAGACAATCAAAACCAAAAAGCTTATTATCAACAAGCTCTCGTACAAAATGAAAAATCTGCTAAGGATGCTGCCACTTCATCTCTATATGCTGGAATTGGTGGAGTATTATTTGCATTGACAACTTTACTAGCAATCTATTTTAGTGTTATTGCTTTAGTATTTAGTATTATAGCAGTTGTGCAAGGTAATAGAGCAAAGAAGTTTGGATTTACTGGAAAAGAAGCAACAGCAGGCAAAATACTAGGTGCTATTTCATTACTAATTAACTGCGTTATAGTACCTGCTGTGTGGACAATTAATGACTACAACTATTATTAACAGCGAGTTAATATTAATAATAAAACGAGGAAGTGAATATTATGGCGTTAATAAAATGTCCTGAATGTAGCAAAGATATTAGCGATAAATCAAAGAATTGTGTAGGTTGCGGTTGCCCAATTACTGATATGGAAAACGCAACTACCTCAGATGTAGTACCTAAAACAACTGACACACAACCAACGCAAGATACTGTTTATTCTTCTGCATTTTCATCTCCAAATCAAAGCATAAGTCAAGTTAACTATATTTCACCGCCTAGCTCGCCTACTGATTCATATAATAATAAGTATAATTCTTCAATGTTAGGAAAAAGCAATCCATATAGTAATACTCAAAATACAATGCCAAATGCACAAAATGTCATATCATTTCATTCTACCAAGCATGGTAGTTCAAATGGAATTAGAATTGCAAAATTGGTATGTGGAGTAATAAGCTTAGCAATAATTCCAATTATCCTCTTGCAATCCTGTGCAACAGGATTTGTGAATATAATCGAATCAAATCTTGACGATGTGAGTGGGAGTGCAGGATTGTTCTTAGCTCTAACATTACTAGTGGGTGGAATCGTTGGTATAGCTGCACGAAAAAGCAAAGGCGGAGGGATAACTTCTGGACTTTTCTATTTTGTAGGTGCTTTTGTTGGTTTCTTAAATTTAGGGACATACGTCGATTTAGTTGTATGGTCTGTATTAGCATTTGCATTTAGTATACTTTTTATTCTTGGTAGTGTAGACAAGATTAAGTCTAAAGTGATATGGGGTGTGTTACTGGCTGTCATTGGATTAGCACCTATACTCATATCGTTTTCAGAAAATGACCTGACTGATTTGTATGTACCTAAAAATATAACAAACAATGGAAACAACAATACAAATCAACCTGCTAATAATGATGATAACAATAGCACAACTGATCCTACACCTCAAGCACCATCAGGTGTAGAAGTTCCTGATGGTGGGATAGTTTGGTTTGAAGAGGATGGTATTGTTATAACAGTAATGAAGATCAATAGAAACAGAGACGGCTATGTTTCAGGCATCGATATTTCTGTCGAAAATAATAGCACAGATGATATAGGGGTTGGAGTGTTAGGCAAAGGTATGGTATTAACAGCAGTAAAAATAAATAATCAATATAGTATAGGAACTGGATTTGGGGTCAATGTAGCGGCAGGAAAAATAGCAAAAACAGAGATTGATATTGATAGAGACGATGCAGTAAGACTATTTGAAATAAAAAATGTGTATGAAATAACAGCGGACATAATAACTTACAATTTTGGTGACGTTATAGCAACTGGTGTAGTTGAATATGGGCCACATACGCTCACTATTGCTCAAAATACCAGTGGCTCAAGTTTTAACAATGGAACATTAATTTTTTCTAATGAACATACTGATGTATATGCATGTAACTTCTCAGTTTCATGGCTAGGCAGAACAAGTGCGTTTTTCGTTTTAAAGAACAAGGATAGTACAGATTTCATATTCAAATTGGAAAAGTTCAGTATAAATGGAATTATGGAAGACAGATGGACAAATGAATCAGGAAGAATTTACAGCAACACATATAGGATATTCAAAGTATTGTTGTCGGAAGATTATAGTGAGGATAACATTAAAGAAATAGAATTCACTATTTCAACAAGCTCCTTCACAGATATGATTTCTTTGTATGGCGACCCGATAGGAGTCGTAACAGTGATGTATCAAAATGGTATAGTTGTGCCAAGTAATTAAAGCACTTATAGTTCCTAGTAGCGAGGCTTGTATAATTCACTAGACCTTGTAAGCAAAACCTAGTACCAAATGTGCTAGTGAGTCCCTTTAAGGCTTTTCCTAAAAAGGAGTTGGTAATTATATTCAATATTATTGCAACAATCATATTTGCATTTCTGATAGGCTTAGTAGTTGGTGTAATATTTGCATTTGGTATGTATATTATTAAAGGTATTGCTTTGATCTTTGGGTTAACTTTTGATGCATCAGATCGTGTTGAAATAAAAGTAGCAAGAGTAGGTTTTGTAATTGGAGCATTAGGCTATATTATATTTATTTTATGGTTATATTCATTGTAGAAGGAGAAAAAAGATGGTTAAACAACGCGCTATTGACGGTATTAAAAACTTCCCGATGATTCAACGTGGGCTGATTTAATGTATTTCTTATACGTCAGTCAAAAAAGCGATAAACTTTTAACTAATGCTGAAAATGATTTCTTGTTATCGATAAGCAAAGATGTACCCATACAATCATCTGACACGAAAACAATCAGTAAAATTAGCGAAAAATGCATTATCATAAAGATAACTCAAGATAGCATTGATCGAAATAAAGGTTGTATATACGATACAACCAGACAGCATTGGAAGATTAGTATTCATAGAGCAAGAACTGCTGATTATGTGCTATCTGTACAAGATGGTACTGTCATAGAGGTTTTCTCATGTGAAAAATGGGAAACATTTAATGATGGTAATGGTAGAATTATCTTTGAAGGTAGACCCGCTGATGATAATATCAGAAATAAGTACATAGGAAAAATGATACCCGAAGAATATAGAAAAAAAGGTTGTGCGAATCCCTGTCAGTATGTAAATTGTTAACTCCTATTAATCTTCCAGCGCTACAATTGTAGATACTGCTTCTAGCACATCTTCTAACTTATCTTTTGGTATTTGTTCAATAATTTTACACTTGCGAGCTAATAAATCAATAGTTCTTACTTGCTCACAAATCACATTTCCTTGCGTTTGTGTTCTTTCATCTAACAAAACATGAAGTCTAAATGGTTTCATATTACTCGTTATTGGGCATATTATGATAAGATTACGCACCTCATTAAATTTCGTTTGACTGATAACAAGAGCAGGTCTATGTCCTGCTTGCTCTCTGCCTTTTGTTGGGTCAAAATCTACCCATATTATATCACCTTGTTTCATATAAGCTCACGACCTTTCGGTTCGTCTAAATCACCCCAATCGTAACGATTTAACTCGCCAGTATAACTTTCAAGATACCAATCAATTGTCTTACTTTTCATAGGTTTTATTATTAACAAATTTTTCTTTGCTATTATTTCAACTTCATCAGTAACATCAATACCAATACTATGTAGCAGTTTTCTTGGTATCCTAATTCCTTGCGAATTCCCCCATTTTGACACCTGAGATAAAACCAT
>JAITFS010000085.1 GCA_031281195.1 Oscillospiraceae bacterium | reverse complement strand
TTGGCTTATATAATGTCAGACGGATTAATTCACTAAATTGGGGAATCTTAGGTGGAGTACAGGCATTAAGTTTTAATGAAAACTTAGTGTCTGATAATATAACAAACTATCGTTATCTTTTAAATAGTAGTTGGTATGACAGATGTATACATGATGAAAACTATCAACCAATAGATGATACAACAGACCAACAAGCAGACGGTTCAACACGTGATGGTACTTCTTACTTAGGTGAACCAGTCACACTCGAAGAAGCAAAAAGAACACCGGGATTATACATTAAAACTAATGATGGTTTTATACATGTAGAACCAAGAGGTGTATCTTTTGTACGCGGTATAGAAAGCGGTAATGCATCAGCTTCAGATTTTCTTCCTTTGTTATATGATGCAGATTTTGAAATCACAAAAATTGTTAACACTGAACAATTAGTTCTTATAGGAATAACAGATATAGCAATATATGAACCCGTACATACAGGTTGGACAATACCTGTTGGACTTATATTAAGAGATGAAGTAACTTATATGTTTGGTAGTACTCTTCCTCCGAAGAGCGAATTACTACTTGGTCGTTACAATGCATTAGATAGAGTTAGTCAACCATTTTTGGAAATAAATGGAGAAAATCCGACAAATTATGTACACCGTATGATATACACAGGTTTTGGTAATGTTTTAGGTTATTACCATGGAATATTAAGTGCAAGATATAATGAAGAATTCGTTTTTGGTTGGATGTGGTGGACAGATTGGGTAGAAGAAACATACATTGCAGATAAAAGATTTTTCACTTTACCAGTTTTAGATAGTAATGGAATACGAGCTAACTATAATGTTGCTGAAACCAGAGATGGATACTTTGAAATTATCTTTTTTACTCCACCTGTTGGTTATTATGGAATTGGACGAACAGCACATTTTGGTATTCATGGACCTAGAACGGAACGTTGGGATATGATCGTTGAGTTTGTTTCGCCGTAAGATATTAAAGTTGCACTCCTTAATGAAATTATTAATGCACGTCAATCTAACAGACTGACTAAAAAAGCCTAGTCATAAGGAGTAGATGCTACTGATTCCTCTATTCTCTCCAGTGTATAAATCATAACGATAAACACGGTTAATGCGGTTGCATTCGCACTAATGTGATGTTTTTATCGACTGTAATCGCACTGTAAAAACTCATAACCTATTTGCATTTTTCTACAAACACCGTATAATGAAGGACATTGTGTAAACTAAACAGTTTGCACAGTGTTTATTTACACCAAGGAAGCATAAAGTAACACCATGATTGACATATCAGTACACGAATTGAATAAGTATTACGGCTCAAACCATGTTCTAAAAGATATTTCACTTGAAATATTCAGCGGTGAAAAAGTAGGTCTTTTAGGCAGAAATGGTTCGGGCAAAACAACTCTGTTTAAAGTGATAACCGGTGAGGAGGATTATCAAAGCGGAAGCCTGTCTGTTGCATCTAGCAAAAAAATTGAAATACTCGCACAAATCCCTGTTTTTGCAGAAAATGACACGGTTGAAGATATTTTACGTTCATCATTTAACGAAGTTACAGAAATCTTCACAGCAATGAAAAAAATCGAAGGTGATTGCGATCCAAAAGTATTAAAGCGTTATGGCAGACTAATGGAGGAATACGAACGGCTTGGTGGATATGATGTCGATTATAAGATAGATAAAATCTGCAATGGCATGAACATCAGTGAGGAACTGAGAAACAGTCCGTTTAATTTGCTTAGTGGTGGAGAAAAAACCAGAGTAAACCTAACTCGAATCCTCTTGCATGAAGCTGATATACTATTGCTCGATGAGCCGACAAACCATCTGGATTTACCATCTCTTAAGTGGCTTGAAAAGTTTTTGCGTGATTTTAACGGTACTGTTGTGGTAATTTCTCATGACAGGGTATTTCTTGATAATGTTGTCAAACGTATAATTGATATTGAAGATGGTAAAGCGCATTTCTACAGTGGCAGCTACACTTGGTATGCAGAAGAAAAACTACGTCGTTATACATCGCAAGCAGAACAATATGAACGTCAGCAAAAAGAAATAAAACGTCTTGAAGAAAGAGCAAAATGGTATGTTGTACAGAACCAGTTTACTACAAAACATCACCATCTTCACAAGCGTATTGAACAAATGGATAAGGTTGAAAAACCTACCACATCAAAGAAAATTACAGAGGAGTTTAACAGTGGCGGATATGCAGGGAAAGAAATTGTTGCTTTAAACTCAGTAAGTAAAAGCTACGGTACAAACACTTTATTAAAAGATGTAAGTGTCAGTATTTATAGAAATGACAGAATTGCTCTGGTGGGTGCAAATGGTTGCGGCAAGACAACTCTTCTTCGTTTGATAACAAACGAAGAACCATGTGACACAGGAACTATTAAAGTAAGTAGTAATGTCAAGTTTGCATATCTGCCACAAATCATCCGATTTGATGATGAAAATGCAACTGTGCTTGATACATTACGCAATGTTATTGATGTTCCCGAAAATATCGCAAGAAGTATACTTGCAAACTTTAAATTCAATACTCAAGATATAACGAAAAAAGTAAAAAGCTTATCTGGTGGTGAAAAAAGCCGCTTGAAGATTTGTTTACTCATGCAAGATGAAGTTAACTTTTTGATACTTGATGAACCGACAAATCATCTTGATATTGATTCGCGTGAATGGGTAGAAAATGCTGTCTCTGACTGGGATTGTACAATGCTATTTATCTCACATGATAGATATTTTCTAAATAAGTTTGCATCAAAAATATGGCATATAAAAGATGAAAAAATCTCTGTATTTGATGCCACCTCACTTACCGACGCAAAATCTTTCGAATATTTTTGATACTATGTCCTCACGAATGGTTTTACCTGTAACTTCTCCCACTGCAATTAGAGCAGCTTCAATTTCCGTAAGAACAGCATCAGGGGTTACTTTATCATTAAGTGCTTCTATTGCCAGTGTTAAGCTGGTTATAGCTTTGGTTATTGATTCTGCTTGACGACTATTTGTTATTATCTCACCGGTTGGTATATTATCAAAATCCGGAAAGAGCTTAATTATTTTATCATTTAATACATCTAATCCATCTCCGGTAAGAGCAGAAATCATACAATAGTTTACATTTAATTCATCTAATTCAGTAACAGCAAGCTTTTGTAGTAAATCCGACTTGTTGACCGCTGCGATTAATGATGTGTCCTTAGGTATACTATGAAGTATGTTTTTATCTTCAACACTAAGCTCTTGCGAGCCGTCAAAAACAACAATTACAAGCTCGGAATTTTGTATTGCTGCTTTTGTTCGCTCATGACCAAGCTTTTCTACTGTGTCTTTACTTTCTCTTAACCCTGCGGTATCAATGAGACGAAGCAAAACATTTCCTACAATTATTTTTTCTTCAATAGTATCTCTTGTAGTGCCTGCAATATCTGTAACAATAGCACGGTCATAACCAAGCAGCGCATTAAGAAGCGAAGATTTTCCGGTGTTTGTTCGACCAACTATAGCTGTAGGTATACCATTTTTTAAGATTTTCCCTCGTGAGTATGTGTCGAGCAAATGATTTAGTCTTATTTTTGCATCTTCTATTGTTGTTAAATAGTTTTGTAATTGAAACTCATCAATGTCTTCATCAGGATAATCAATAACAACATGAAAGTGTGCCATAATTTCGAGCAAATTATCATAGATAGTAGACATCTTTTGGCTTATTGCTCCGTTTAATTGACCGACAGCATTTTTTGCGCTTTGTATTGTTTCAGATTGGATTAAATCAATAACAGACTCTGCTTGCAAAAGATCAATCCGACTGTTTAAAAAAGCACGCTTTGTAAACTCACCTGCTTTTGCTTGTCTTACACCAAAAGATGAAAGTATCGACAAAATATCAATAAGCACAACAGGTGAACCATGACAATGAAACTCAACAGTATCCTCACCCGTGTAACTATTAGGTGAACGTGAGACCATACAAAGACATAAATCTACTAGTGTTCCACTTGTATCAACAATTTTTCCGTATAGCATTTGTTTGTTTTTTGCTTCTGATAAGCGAATGTTATTAGCAGCAATAAAAACATTATCCGCAACGGTCAACGCTTGTTTACCGCTCATTCGGACTATACCAATTGCAGATATTATATTACCTGTTGCTATCGCAGCAATAGTTTCCAAGCTAACCCCTCCATTTTCCCACTATACAAAAGCGTTATTTTAAATTATAATACAGAGGAGAATATTCTGCAAGTTGAGGTATTTGTAATGAAGTTCATAAAAATCGTGTGCTTGATATTAACGATTACACTCCTTTTAGCTGCATGTAAAAAGGATGATGATAACGGAGAACTCGACGTAGACCCCACACCAACTCCTCCTGACGAACCTCCTGTTGTACGAGAGGTATATGAGTTTACACCTGAGAATCTTCCAAGAATGGACGGTTCACCTGCTACAATACCTCTCGCTCAAGCATTAGCGGCTGTTTTACTTGGTGAAACCAGAGAAAATGTTCAGGATTTGGCAGTTTTTACAAGAACTAATGAAGCTCTAAATACCCTTGCCGGTAAGCGTGCTGATATTATACTAGTTTCAGAACCAACACCAAGTCTTCTTAGTTTTTTTAATACTAATGGGTTAGAGTTTGACATAGCACCAATTGCAATGGATGCTCTAGTTTTTGTTGTGAGCGAATCAAACCCGATTGACAACTTAACTATTGGACAAGTCAGAGCTATTTATTCCGGAGAAATAACAAACTGGCAACAAATCGGTGGTAACGATGCTCCGATTGTTGCATTTCAAAGAAATGAAGAAGCCGCAAGTCAAGTTCTTATAGAAAAACTTGTAATGGATTGGCAGACAATGGCAGAACCACCTGTGCAAAAAATACCATCAGCATCCGGATTTGATGAAGATATTATTGCAATAAGAGGGTTTGATTATTCAGAAAATGCGATTGGTTACTCTTTATATCATTATGCGGTTGATATGGGTATGGCTGAAGGTCTAAAAGTATTATCAATTGATGGTGTTCAACCTAACACCCACTCAATTTCAAATGGCAGGTACCCATTTTTAAATCCATACTATGCAATAATAAGTACACATGAGCTTGAAGATAGTTCAACTCGTATTTTATATAATTGGCTCTTGTCAGACGATGGACAAGAGTTTATAAGCAGTCAGGGATATGTCTCTATAAAAGATTCACCACCTCTTGACTTTGAAGTACCTCCACCGCCAGAAATGAGATGGGATGTTAAAACGGACGATACTAACTTATTACCTTATGTATCAAATATATCAAGGTTTACAAGATTAAAAGATGGGTCACTTTCTGAGCTTTTGCTTTCTAATGAGTATGGCGTAATATTGCCATACTCAAGTGCTATCACAATGAATGACGGAAGTATCAGAATATCAATGTATGGGTTTGTAACACAAAGTGGAATGGTTATTACAGACCCGATTTATTATGACATCACAAGAGCGGAAGTAATATCATTTACTGAATCAATGCCATATCCTGCGTATCATCTAAATAGATCTACAGAAAATCAAGCGGTTGTAGCATTAGATGGAAGTTGGATAACACCATTTATCTATGAAAATATCGTATTCAGCGAAGCTGTTTTCCTGGCTATGCATGAAAACGAAACATATAACATTGATGTTTATAATTATAACGGAGATTTATTATATAACATAATGGATTTAGAATGGTTTGACGATATAGCACAGAATACCTGGCCCGAGTTTTTGATATATAGCATTAGTGAAGGGCTTGGTTTTATCCAGATGTCGGATGGAAACTATGCAGTTTTAGATGTTTTAACCGGAGAAATTGAGGAAACTAATTTTATTCGTGCATTTATGTTTTCGGAAGGGCTTGCGGCAGTTATGCCAAGCGGAACTCGCAATAATTTATGGGGTTATATAAACAGGGATTTAGAGTTTGTAATACAGCCAACTTATATAAATGAATCAGCCTTCAGAAATGGCAGAGCTGTTGGTGAGAGAACAGATGGAAGTCAGCATATTTTCAACTCGGAGGGAGAAATTTTATTCTCTGTTAGTTCTAACCAGTTTATATTAACGCAACATGATGGATATGCATTTGCTGTTTATTCACAGGTTGAGTGGGGATTACCAACTCTATACAGAGGGGATTTTGTTGAAGTACCATACCCAAATAATTTAAACGAAGATCTCGAGACAACTGTTCGATACTTGGAAAATGGATGGTATTCATTTGCTTCCCATAGTGGTGTATGGGTATCAAATGGTGATATTGAGCATAAATTACCTGATAACAAGCAAATTGTATCTCTTGCAGACAGTTATATAATCACCAGCCAACTCGATAGTAATTTTATTCAACCACTTTTTAGCGTTTCAACTTTATCAGGTGAATATATTATTGAAGAACAAGAACTGGAATCAATAACCCCTGTATTTAATAGTGAGGGGCTTATAGGATTTATTCTTAATACCGGCAAAACTTATGGTGACACAATAAATGAGTTTTACAGACGAGCTGAATATAGCTACGTTGACCGTAACGGTCATTTGATAAAAAGTGGTCTTGGTGTTATGTTTTACGACGAAGCAACAGAGTTGTTTTTCGTACAAGGTACAAATTATTTTGCCTGGTTTGGTTTTGACGGAAACTACTTTAGTTTAGCTGATGATACTTCTATAAAAATCCCCTCAATGGCGTATTCATTTGATTGAGGAAATATCATACGGGGTGGTTTGATAGACGAAGTAATTAAGCCAGTTTGAGTATAATAATTGCCCGTGGGCGCGCCAATGAACATACGGAGGAGCTGTTGAGTCGTCGTTCGGGAAATAATTTTTCGGAATGTCGATTGACAGTCCTTTTTTTACATCACGCTCATACTCTTGCGCTAATGTATCTGCATCATATTCCGGATGACCTGTGACGAAAATATACCGGTTATCTATCGATTTAACTACACATACACCGGCTTCGTCCGATAAAGAAAGCAGCTCCAACTCGGGTACTTTTGTTATATCTGCTTCATATACATCAGTATACCTTGAATGAGGCATAAAAAAGTCATCATCAAAACCACGAAATAGTCTTGATTGTGTGTTTAAAACCTTGTGATGAAACACACCCGACAGCTTTTTATCAAGTGGGTACTTTGGTATACCAAAGTGATAGTACAATGCAGCTTGAGCACCCCAGCAAATATGCAAAGTGGAATGAACATTATGCGAGGTCCACTCCATAATGTCGCATAACTCTTTCCAGTAATCAACATCCTCAAACTCCAGATTTTCAACCGGAGCACCAGTGATTATCATACCGTCAAAATGCTGGTCTCGAACTTGGTCAAATGTGGTATAAAAAGAAGCAAGATGAACAGGGTCAACATTTTTTGATTTATAGCTGATTGTATGCAAAAACTCAACCTCTACTTGAAGTGGTGAGTTTGATAATTGGCGTAAAAGTTGCGTTTCCGTGACTTCCTTTGTTGGCATAAGATTAAGAATTAATAATCTAAGCGGACGTATATCTTGATGTAATGCCCTATATTCGGTCATAACAAAAATATTCTCGCTCTCAAGAATTGGTGTCGCAGGTAATTGATTTGGAATTTTTATCGGCATTAATAAACTCCTTCGTTTTGTTGTCTTGTTATAATATAATATAATAGTATATAATGCAATAACAGGGAATAGGGAGTAGGGAATAGGGAGTAGAAAGTGTTAAGTATCTGTGTTGATGTGTTTTTTCGGTTTCGTAGAGCGAAACCATGGATGGTATAGCGCCAAACCTCTGAGCATGGATGCTCAGGCGTTTGGATAGAAACCGCTAAAAAATACATTAATACAGATACATTAAGGAGGTATTCATGAATATTCAAAAAGTCGCAAGAGACATGTTGGATGATAACATTATTCCATTTTGGCAAAGT
>JAITFS010000083.1 GCA_031281195.1 Oscillospiraceae bacterium | reverse complement strand
GCTGCTTTTGGTAATGTGTTGTAATCAAGCTCCCAGACTGATTTTCCAAGTTTTTGTGCGATATATGCCGCTATTGCATACGTACAACCAAGTGCTTTAAATGAGTTAAGTCCAAACCGATATGATTCGTCTTTAACGTATATTCCGCCTACCTCCAGCTTTTTTGCCAGATTCTTTAATGATACTAATGGTGTTTCATTGTATTGCGGAAATGTTTGATGAAACTTTTGTATCTTTTTAATAGTTTCAACGTCCATTAGTGCCATATACTGTCCCTGATCTTTTTTAGCAGGTGTTATTTTATTCTCAATCCACTTAACCAATTTTGCTTCCTCTATATAAGTATCTGTCATTACGGCCTCCGAGCCGTAATCCCCTAAAGTTTTGCTATCTATTCAGGGGATTGCGGATCAAGCCCGCAATGACGTGTACAACTCTAACACTTACTAACTTTATTGTTAAATTCAACTATTAATTCGTCGATTTGGGAGGCTTGTTTTTGGACAGATTCGAATGTGTTTGTTTGGTCGTACCATTGAGCGTTTAAATCATTAACACATCTGTCCTGCTGCTCTACCCAGGTGTAATATTTTAAGTTATGCACTCTCTTACGCTCGTTGTACGGTAGCTCCAGCAGATGGTCGGTGCTTGCTCCAAGGATTCGTCTTGTGTAGTCTGATACGGCTTTTTTAACTGTGTAGTCACCTTCTGCTTCTTGTAATTCCTCGAGGCGAGAGATGTACATTTCTACTGAGTCTGTTAGAATCGTTGCAACTACATCATTGCTTGTAAGCTCGTAGTGTTTTGCGAATTTGATCGCACAGAGCATATTTGCAACACCGGAGATTCCCATGTAAGAAAGTTTTTCAACATCATACTCTGTCATGCCGATTTCTTTTATGAGAAATTCTTTTCCTGTTTCGGTGTTAAATAATCTGAGCAATTGCATTGCATCTTCATCATCAATTGCAATAACCATATCGGTATTTTTTACATTGTGAACCCAAGGTATATGTTTATCGCCTGTGCCTTCGATTCTGTGGTCGCCAAAGCCGTTGTTAAGAATTGTCGGGCATTGTAAAGCCTCTCCAACTGCTATTTTGGAGTTTGGATATTTTTGTTTAAGCTGGTCTCCTGCTGCCATTGAGCCTGCTGACCCTGACATCAGACATATTCCTGCAAAGTTAGGAGCTAAACCGTCTTCGCTCATTTTTATGCTTAAATCATCAAAGGCTTCACTTATAGCATTTCCTGTAACTTCAAAATGCCACAAGTAGTTACCCATTTCCTCAAATTGATTAAAGATAACAGCATCCTTGCGGTTTTTGCGTATATCGTTGGTAGCATCAAAGATTTCTTTAACATTACTTTCAGAGCCGGGTGTAGCGATAATCTCACCTGCTATGGTTCTTAACCAGTCAAAACGTTCACGGCTCATTCCTTCGGGGAGTATTGCAACAGAATCACACGCAAGGAGTTTTGAGTTAAATGCTCCTCCACGGCAATAGTTACCTGTTGATGGCCACACCGCTTTTTGTGTTGCAGAGTTAAACTGCCCTGTTACTAGTCTTGGCACAAGACAACCAAAGGACGCCCCAACCTTGTGGCATCCTGTTGGGAAATACTTTCCTACCATGCAGATGATTTTCGCATCAACTCCTGTTAGCTTTGATGGTAATTCAATATAATTTGGTTTTCCGTAATTACCTCCTTGCATTTTTGGTTCGTTTTTCCATGTTATACGATAAAGGTTTAACGGGTTTATGTCCCAAAGTCCTACATTTTTTAGCTTGTCTTTAACTTCATCGGTGACTTGGGTGTCCGGGTTTCGCATTTGAGCAAATGTTGGCAGTACCACATTATTCTCTTTCGCTTTTTTGATATTTTGCTCTAAACTCTCTTTATTAATTGTTAAATCAATCATTGTAGCACCTCTTATTATTTTATGTATAACCATCGCCTCTTGCAATCTATTTCCCCTAATTTTTTTGCCATTCTTCCGGCAAGCGAAAGATTTAGTCAAAAAAATTATTGAAAACAGCTTGCACTCGGCATATTTGCAGACTGAAACATATTTTACCATAAAGTTTAATTTTTAGAAAGTTTTTTCGTGCAATATTCATAAAAAAAGTGTATAATTAAGATATGAACATTATACTTAAAGGAAACATCTGTTATAGCAAGACAATTTCTGATTTTGTTGAATACGAAAACAGTTATTTAGTGTGTGAAAATACTGAGGTGGTCGGGATATTTTCTGAAATCCCGGAGAGGTATAAAAGCTTCCCTGTTAAGGATTATACAGATTGTATCATTATCCCCGGTTTAGTTGATTTGCATGTGCATGCTCCGCAATTTGCATTCCGGGGGCTTGGAATGGACGTGGAGCTTCTTGAATGGTTAAACACATACACATTTCCTGAGGAAATCAAGTATGAAGATATCGAATACGCAAATAATGCATATCAGTTACTTGCTGATGCGATTGCTAAAAGTGAAACAACCAGAGCTTGTGTTTTTGCTACAATACATAAACCTGCAACTATTGATTTAATGCAAAAGCTTGAAAACACAGGGATAATCTCTTATGTTGGTCTTGTTGAAATGGACAGAAATGCTCCTGAAAAACTTTGCCAAATAAGTGCTGATGAAGCTTATGAAATCACGGATAGTTGGATAAACGAGTCAAAAAACAGATTCAAAAATACAAAACCGATTCTTACTCCGCGTTTTATTCCCACTTGCACTTATGAGCTTATGTTAAATCTTGGTGAGCTTCAAGTAAAATACAAACTACCTGTTCAATCGCATTTAGCTGAGAATCTTAGTGAGCTTGAGTGGGTGCAAGAGCTTTACCCCGAGTGTGCCTCTTATGCACAGGCTTATAATCAATTTGGACTTTTCGGCAGTGAGGACGGAGTCAGTGTACCTACAATTATGGCACATTGTGTATGGTGTGATGAGAGTATGGTAAATCTGATAAAGGATAACAATGTTTATGTTGCACATTGTCCGCAGTCAAATATAAATCTGTCGTCAGGAATTGCACCAATACGTCATTTTATTGATAAAGAAATAAACATTGGACTAGGTACAGATGTTGCGGCAGGTGCTTCCTTATCAATATTTCGTGCAATAAGTGATGCTGTGCAGGCTTCAAAGCTCTACTGGCGATTAATTGATGATAATGGTAAACCTCTGTCAATATACGAAGCTTTTTATCTTGCAACAGCAGGTGGCGGAAGCTTTTTTGGTAAAGTTGGAAAATTTGAAAATGAATATGAGTTTGATGCAATTGTAATTGATGATAAAGACGCAAAATCTGCTTACCCTCTTACCATATCTGAGCGATTAACCCGGGTTATATACAATACAGCCGATTATAAAATCGTAGATAAATATGTGCGAGGTGAAAACGTGTGGAATGTATAAGTAAGTCAATCCCAAAAGTAGATCATAAAGCAAAAACCTCCGGACAGGCAATGTATGTGAGCGACTATCCGACTGATGGTATGCTTTTTGGTCGTATTTTGCGTTCAACGATTGCAAAAGGTGTTGTGCAGAGCATTTCACTTCCTGCTTTACCTGATGGTTATTATTTTATTGACGCGTCTGATGTCCCGGGTATTAATGAGGTGCATATTGTTCAAGATGATACACCGATTTTTACTTATAATGTTGAGTATATTGGTGATCCTATCGGTATGTTATTTGGTCCTGATGAGCGTTTAGTTAATAAACTGTTAAAACAAATAGATGTTGAATATGAGGAGCTGGAGCCTGTGCTTGATATTCTCTCATCTGATGAAATATTTTTTGAGTTTAATATAGATAATGGTGATACAGAAAGTGCATTTCGTGATGCAGACGACATTTATACAGGTGATTTTGAAACCGGTCAACAAGAGCACATGTATCTTGAAACAAACGGAATGATTGCTGTTTACAAGGATGGTAAAATGCTTGTACATGGCTCACTCCAATGTTTATATTATGTTCATAACGCTGTTGTCCGCGCTTTAGGTCTTGAAGCTGATGATGTTATTGTCAGACAGGATGTAACCGGCGGTGGTTTTGGCGGTAAGGAGGACTACCCTTCTGTGCTTGCTTGTCAAACTGCTGTCGCAGCGTATGTTGCAAATGGTAAGCCAGTCAGAGTAGTTTTTGACAGAGCGGAGGATACTACAGCAACAAGTAAACGCCACCCTGCTTATTGTAACTATAAGGTTGCGTTAAAGGACAACAAGATTACGGGTATGATAGTTGATGTACTCTTAGATGCAGGTGCATACACAACTATGTCAATGGTGGTTTTGCAACGCTCTACAATTGCTGCTTCCGGTGTGTACAATATTCCAAACCTCAGAGTCCGGGGACATGCACACAAAACCAATACTGTTCCGAATGGTGCTTTTCGTGGTTTTGGCGGCCCGCAAACATTTTTTGCAATAGAAATGATGATGACACATATCGCTATGGATCTAAATATGGATCCTGTTGACTTTAAGTTTTTACATCTAGTAAAACAAGGCAACTCAACCTCTACAAGAGGAAAATATCATTTTAATGTTCCGCTGCCTATGATGATAAATGGTATTATCGCAGAAAGTGATTATATTAACAAAAGAAACGCTTATAAAAATCAACAAGGAAGATTCCGCAGAGGTATCGGGTTTTCAAATATTTTTCATGGTGTAGGTTTTACAGGAAATGGTGAACGTGATTTAATCAAGGCTGTTGTTAAGTTGAAAAAACACGAAGATGATAGAGTTGAAATACTTACATCAAATACCGATATGGGGCAAGGGCTTTATACAACATTTTCTAAAATAATCTCCTTTACACTCGATATTCCAATGGAGAAGATTATTATAAAACCGCCTGAAACATCAAATGTTCCGGATTCAGGTCCTACTGTTGCTTCACGTTCGATTACTATTGTCGGTGAGTTGTTACGTCGTGCTGCTCTCAGATTAAAGGATGAATGGATAGACGGCAAGGAACAAATTATTGAGCAAAAGTATGAGCATCCTGAGTTTATGATTCCTTTTGATAATGATAGTTTTACCGGTGATGCCTATCCCACTTACTCATGGGCGACAACTGTTGTAGAGGTTGAGGTTGATACATATACGGGTTATATTACAATTGTTGATGCCTGGGGTTATTATGATGTTGGTACTCCTATTGATGAGAATATCGTAATAGGTCAAATGGAGGGTGGTTTGGTGCAGTCGCTTGGTTATGGTATGATGGAAAAGAGTGTTTTATCTAATGGTGCTATTCGAAACAAACAATTCAGAGATTATATTGTTCCAACCTCTGTTGATTTTACAGGTTTGAATATTAGGCTTCATGTTGATAAATATCTTGAGGGGCCTTTTGGTGCAAAGGGTGCTGGTGAGATGTCGCATGTAGGTGGTGCGCCTGCTGTTCTTGATGCTTTGCAAAATGCCCTAGGCGTTAAGCTTAATAAAATTCCTTTTATGGCAGAAGATGTAATGGATTTATTAAGAGGTAATTAATATGGTTAACTTTAGACTTAATAATAAGGAAATAACATATTCAGGTAATTTGTCTGAGTGTTTGTTGGATGTGTTAAGAAATGAGTATAAGCTTACCGGTACTAAATGCGGGTGTAAGGAGGGTGAGTGTGGTGCTTGTTCTGTTATTGTAAACGGCAGGCTTACTAATTCGTGTTTAGTTGCAATGGGCAGTCTTAATAACAGTGATGTTCTTACAATTGAGGGGTATAGCAAATCGGCAAGATTTGCCGCTTTGGATAAGGCTTATGCGTCAGTCTCTGCTGTTCAATGCGGTTTTTGTATTCCGGGTATGATTCTTGCTTCCGAGTGCATTTTATCCGAGCATCAGCACCCCACCGATGAGGATATACGTGAAGGTATATCGGGAAATATTTGCCGCTGCACAGGGTATAATTCTATAGTTGCAGCAATTGGTTTTGCTGCTGAGGATCAGGTTCAAAACTTCCGTATGTCTTATCCAACTATTAGAGAGGTTGATTTGGAGGAATATGTGCCAAAGGTTGCCGAAAATACGGATAATTCTTATAATGCTGATTCTCCAAACAGCTTGCCACAAACATTACGTGAGGCTTTGGTAATGCGTAGAAAATATGACCTTATCCCCTACTCAGGCGGTACTGATTTGATGGTTGAGGAAAACTCTGATGAAAAGGATTATCTTTTTATCGGTAACCTGCTTGAACTAAAAAATATCACCGAAGATGAAAAATATATACGTTTTGGAGCAGGTGCAACTTTTTACGAGGTGTTAAACCATAAATTAACTCCGCCAATACTAAAGGAAGCGTGTAAGCAAATTGCAGCACCAGCAATACGAAATGCCGGCACTGTTGGTGGCAATATCGCTAACGGTTCGGCTAAGGCTGACAGTGCACTTGTTTTTATGGTGACAGACTCAAAAATACGTCTTGCAAGTTCTGACAGTGAGCGAATTATACCTATCAACGAATTTTATCTTGGTGGTGGCAAAACAGCACTAAAAAATGATGAACTTATTATAGAAATCCTTATGCCAAAGCATGGTATTGAAAATTATAGTTATACAAAGATTGGTGCTCGTAATGCTCTTGCAATATCGAGAGTTTCATTTGCAGGTATTGCTGATATTCAAGACGGGATAATTAATAACTACACCGTTGCTTTTGGCGCAGTTATTGATACAATTATTCGTCGCTCTGATATTGATATTATGATGATTGGAAAAACAATAGAAGAAGCAAAGTTAATTGTTGATGATTATATTGATGCGTATGATAAGGCTATTGTTCCACGTCGTGGCAGAGTTGGTGTAGAGTACAGAAAAGATGTCTGTATGAATCTTTTAAGAGATTTTATTGCAAATACCATCTGTTAAATTGTTTTAGACTTTCTTCAATTAATCGCCAAATATCTGATGGCAATTTCTTGCCGTCACGATGGTTGGTGATTTTTCCATCTAACCTTACCATAAATGATCCATCCTCCATCGCAACAAAACCGTTGTTTTTACTATCATCAAAGTCCTGCTTGTAGATATAAAACGTAAGCTTATCAAGATACGGCGCACTCTGATACGGACAAAATACTTCGCAGTTTCCACATTCATTACATAAGTAATCAAGATGTACTACCTGCTCTTTTCCGTCAACCACAATGCAGATATTTGCTCTGTTTGGACAAACATCAACACATACACGGCAAACTGTAGCACATTCTAAACAACGCTCGGATTCCGTCACTTTTGATGTGTTGCAATAGAGAATACCTTTTTTGCTTTCGGCTGATTTAATATCATCACTTATGTTTTTATCAACATATTTATCAAAAGTTATACCTGCAATTTCTGATGCACATTTGGCTGCATCTGCAATAGCTTCTGCAATGGTTGCAGGTCCGTTTTTAGCATCACCTATAACATGTACATTTTTTTCACTTGTATCAAACATACTTAAGTCAACTCTGTTTCCAACCGCTGATATAACAATATCAGCAGGTATATCGTTTATTTCACCTGATGGTACAGGGCTACGTCTGCCTGATTCATCAGGAGTACCAAGTGTCATAACCCGACATGAGAGAATACCATGATTAAAGCTAGATGGAGTTAATAATTCACAGAATCTTATACCCTCATCTATAGCAAGCTGTATTTCTTCCGCATCTGCCGGCATATATCTTTTGGTTCGGCGGTAAACAATATAAACAAACTTTACACCTTTTACTCGTTTGGCAGCTCTAGCTGTGTCTATAGCTGTATTTCCACCACCGATAACAACAACACTTTCACCAAGCTTTACTGTTTTTGGATTGTTTTTTATTTTTTCAAGAATCTTTAGGGCATCAATCGGTTCTTTACCTTCAAGTCTTAGCACTCCTGGTGACCATGCTCCGGTAGCGATAATAATATGCTCATAACCATCTTCTCGCAGAATATTTATGTCTTTTACTTCATTATTTAGTTTAACCTCTATACCCATTGATTTTACAAGAGTTATATCGTTAAAAATAAAGTCGTTGCTGATACGAAACTCGGGTATAACATGCTGTACGATTCCACCAAGTGAGTTTCTTTTTTCAAAAATAGTTACCTGCAAACCGGATTTTGCTAAAAAGTATGCCGCAGCTAATCCTGCCGGCCCGCCACCGATAATTGCGACTTTTTCACTATTTATAGGTAATTGTATGTGTTTTATCTCAGTTATTAAATCATTAAAAGCATTTTCTGCTGCATTTAATTTTGCTGAGCGGATATTTACGCTGCTTTCGTAAAAATTACGAGTACATTTTGTCATACAGTTATGAGAGCATATAGAGCCTGTGATAAATGGCAGTGGATTTTTCTCAGTGATAACACGCAGTGCCTGAAGATGTTTACCCTCGCCAATCAGCTTTAGATATGCAGGTACATCTTGTCCAAATGGGCATCCATTCATACATGGAGCAATGTAACAATCAATCAACGGTACTTTTTTATCAATTTTTCGTATCGGCGGTATTCCAACAGGTTTTTTGTAAATTGATTGTTTTTGGGAGTCCAGAGCAAGTTTTTGTAATTTCTTAAGATTAATAAACTCTTTAGATGAAACTATGTTATCCGGTATTTTTTTGCTGTCTTTTTTATTGATTTTGATAAACCTTGTTGCAATTTGATGCAAGCGCTCATAACCACCCGGTTTTAAGAGCGTTGTAGCAAGGGTTATAGGCCATATACCGGTTTTGTAAATATCCGCAATATTATGAATATCAGCACCGCCTGAAAAACTGATGCGTAGCTCACCGTTAAATGCTTTAGACAAACGATTTGCAACCTCGATAGATAACGGGAATAAAGAACGCCCGGACATGTACATTTCATTGCCGGGTAGTTGATTATCATTTATTTTTACAGGGAAGGTATTGGTGAGCTTAACTCCGAACTCAAGTGACATATCATCTGCAAGTCTTTTTAATCTACCAAGCATAGGTACTGCATCTTCAAATTGTAAATCTGCTTTAAAATGCGTATCATCAAAATCAAGATAATCATAACCAAGATTATCCATTGTTTTTCTGGCAAATTCATATCCGAGAAGGGTTGGATTACACTTTATATAAGTGTGGAGTCCTTTTTCGAGTATCAAATATCTGGCAATTTGCTCAATTTCATCAGCAGGACAACCGTGTAAGGTTGATAAAGTGATTGAGTTTGAAACTTTTGGGCATATATTGTCAATCAGGTTTTTATCAACATACTTAAAACGGGTGAGATTTTTCTCCGCCCAACGTTTGCATTTATCCCAATAGTCGGTTGTTTCCGCGTTTTTTAACCCTTCAATAAACTTATTAATTTTATGTGATTTTATGCCGCTTAAATCATATCCAACACTCATGTTAAAGACAAAACCATCATCTCTGCCAAGTCCAAACTCACGGCTTATTAGCTTGATAGCAAACCATGCTTTTATGTATTCATCAAGTGCTTGAGGAACATATAATTCTGTTGACCACTCGACATTATATCCTTCGTCAGCGGCTGTTATACATGGTTTTGACACAGGCAGGTCTTCTCCGTCAAGTGCTTGCACTGTTTTAAGCTCAAAGAAACGAGCACCGGATATATAGCTTGTAATAAGATTTTGTGATAGTTGTGTGTGCGGCCCTGCTGCCGGTCCAAAGGGTAATTCCGGCTTTTCACCAAATATTTCATAAGTAAACGGTGCTTTCTTATCAAAAAGCTTTCTTACTTCAAACATAGATTTTTGGTCTTGATACTCACTTAATAACCATTCCATAAGCTGCCCGAATGGTATCTGTCGCATTAAATCACTCATGAGTTAATCCTTTCCCACACTTTGTTAGAATACTCTCTACATTTTGCCAAGATTTTTTCATCATCAATATCTATAAGCTTTCGATTTAGCATTTTTACTTTACCATTTATTATAGTTGTTGTTATGCTACGCCCACTCATACCAAAAAGGATATGACCGTCACAGTTATCAACTGTCATTGGTGTGAGCGGTATATAATCGCTGATAATTATATCGGCTGCTGCTCCTTTTTCCAAAACACCTATTTTTGTATCAAAACTACGGTTGCAAATTGTTTGATTGTTGTAAAATAACATCAACGGTACTTCACTCCAGGCAGCACCCGGGTCAGCTAATACATGCTTGTGAATGATATTTGCAACTTTTTCCGATTCCAGCATATCATTCGTGTACCCGTCAGTTCCAAGCCCTAACATGATGCCTTTTTTTATCATTTCCATTGCAGGTGGAATACCAACAGCATTTCCCATGTTTGACTCAGGGTTATGAACTACCATTGTATTTGTTTCTTTAAGTAAATCCATCTCGTTTTCATCAACATGTATGCAGTGCCCTGTTATTGTTTTTTCACCAAGTATTCCAAGGTCAAAAAGTCTGTTTATTACACGTTTTTTATACTTTTTAAGACTATCCTCGACATCTGCTGTACCCTCTGCTACGTGAATGTGATAACCAATTCCATCCGGAGTGTTTTTTATGCAGTTTTCCATTGTTTTATCTGATAAAGTAAATGATGCATGCATACCCATCATTGCTTTTAACATATCTGTGTTATCACTTTTTGCATATTTAATGAATTCGACGTTTTCCATCACTGCTTCAAGTGTTTGCTCCTCACCGTTACGGTCAGAAACCTCGTAACAAAGGCTTGTCCTTACACCAAGTTCCTTAGCAGCGTCAGCAATTTTAAACAAACTGCCACGTAAACCACCATAGCTTGCGTGATGGTCAAATACTGTTGTGCAGCCATTTTTAATACAATCGAGATAAGTTGCCATTGCACTATAGTATGTATCTTCAAGTAATAGATTTCGGTCAAGAGTCCACCACAAACCATCGAGTATTTCGAGAAATGTTTTTGGAGAGTAGTTTTTGATGGGTATTCCACGAGCAAACGCACTATAGATATGGTTATGTGCGTTAATTAATCCGGGCATAATAACACCACCATAAGCATCTATAAACTCAGCTTCGGCATATTTCTTACGGAGTATGATGGTGTCACCGACTTCTTTTAGCAGGTTTTTTTCAACAACAACTGCTCCGTTTTCGATAAGTTCATTTGGTACTGTGCGAGTTATCAGTTTTCCATTACCAATAATTAAATATGACATTATAAACTCCATTCCAATGATTTTGACACAAATTAGAGTTGTTTATCTGCTTTTATGAGTAATCTTACTGATTCAACAACAACCTGTATACCTAAAGTTGGATCGTGTGAGGCTATATCGGGTAGTCCGGCAGCGGCTCTTTCTTGATTCCAAATCACGTATAAAGCACAACCTGCTCTTGCACCAAGTATTTGTGAAACTATGTATAGTGTAGCACTTTCCATTTCAGATGCTAATGTGCCTGACTTTTTCCATGCCTCCCATTTATCTTTAAGCTCATAACCTATTGGCATTCTGTCCGGTGAGTGCTGTCCGTAAAATGAATCCTTACATTGTACGATTCCTGCGTGATACTCAGCATTTAAGTTTTTTGCAGCTTGAATGAGTGAATTTGTTACATCAATGTTTGCAACCGCCGGAAACTCAATAGGTACGTATTCCTTACTTGTTCCATCCTGACGTATTGCTCCTGTTGCAATAACAATATCTCCACCCTTAACCTGATGCGCGATTCCACCGCAAGTTCCCATTCGGATAAATGTATGTATTCCTAATTTATGGAGTTCTTCAACAGCTATTGCTGTGGATGGTCCGCCCATTCCTGTAGACATGACCATAACAGGCTCGCCGCACAACTCCCCTATCCATGTTGTATATTCTCTGTTTTGGCAATAAAAAAGTGGATTATCGAGGTGTATTGCAATGCTTTCTACACGCCCGGGGTCACCGGGTAATAGTACATATTTAGCTCCAAGTGTTTCTCCAAACCCTAAATGATATTGCTTCTCCATAGATTCTCTTACTTTCTGCTCTAATTCCTACGTGTGCTTGCGTTCGGTATACTGTATTTTTAGCAGTTTCTTTAAGAAACTGAAAAACACATAAACCTCACCGCACACTCTTTCATTATTAATTATAAATTAACGCATCCCCTTGTCGTAGGGTTGACCTACGGCTTTTGGTGCTTGTGTATTTTTTGATGTAAATGCAAGTAATAGCAAGGTTGCTATATATGGTGCCATGTTGTAAAACGCTGATGGTATACCAAGATTAAGTAAAAATGGAATAGCTGTGAAGCTGTTGGCTATTGTTTGCAAAATACCAAAGAAAAATGATGCAAATAGTATTCTCATTGGTTTCCATGCACCAAATATAAGCACTGCTAACGCTAGAAAGCCATAACCTGCTACAGAGCCTCCAAACCTCGAAGATATAGGCACAATCCAGATAAGACCGCCCATACCTGCTAAAGCTCCTGAAATAAGTACTCCGGCGTAACGGATTTTTGCAACGCTGACACCAACGGAGTCAGCAGCTTGCGGGTACTCACCACACGCTCTAAGTCTTAACCCAAACTTTGTTTTATACAAAACAATTGCGGATATAACTAAGATTAAGAATCCTAAATATGTTGTAATATAGGTTCTTTGGAATAACATCGGACCTAATACCGGAATATTTCCAAGAATTGGTACACTGGCTATTCTAAACTGGTTTATAAATGGTACAAACTGACCATCTAAGTAAAATACTGCTGTATATATTGCAAAAGCCGGAGCAAACATATTAATAGCGATACCGCTAATAATCTGATTAGCTTTTAAGTTAATTGATGCAAAAGCGTGAAGTAAAGCCATGAGCATACCGGTAAGCATTGCTACAAGTAATGCAAGGAGTAAAATACCTTGATCAGATACATTTTCGGGGTTTTGGAAAATGTTTAAAAACAGCACACCTACAAATGCACCCATTACCATTTTTCCTTCAAGTGCAATGTTAACAATACCCGATCTTTCTGAGAACATCCCACCAAGTGCTACAATCATTAGAGGTATCATAAAAACCATTGATTGTTGAACTATAAAATAAAACATATCCATAGTTATTCTCCCTCTTTACCTTTAGGAAATATTTTTCCGATATTAGTTTTTACAACTAATACAAATGCGCAGAAATAGATTATTACTGCTACAACAATGTTTACAAGCTCCAGCGAAAACCCAAACGGTTGCATACGAGCACCACCTAAGAATAAATATGATACAAAAATCCCTGAGAATATTACTCCTATTGGATTAGTCAGACCAAGAAAAGCTACAGAAATACCTGTAAAGCCTTCCATTGCAAGTAGTGGAAGTGCAGTCATTGATAATCCTGTACCGTTCATGTAATTCAATGCTCCACCGATTCCTGCTATAGCTCCGCATATCATCATTGAAAACACAATGTTTTTGTTTTGATTTATACCTGCGTATTTTGCTGCGTCCTTGTTAAAACCACATGCTTTAAGCTCATAACCAAACTTGGTTTTATCGAGGATTACATAAACAAGAATTGCAATTAATATTGCTATAAATATCCCTAAGTTTACTGCTGATGATCTATAGCCACTGCCTAATGGTTCTCTAAATATGTAGTCCAGACCAAGTGTTGGTAAGTTTGAATCATCAGGCATACGGGTTGTGGTTGTGCGACCCATATCAAATATAGTGTTTTGAATAGTATAACTAAGTAAGTACATCCCTATATAGTTTGTCATTATAGATGTGATTACCTCGTGAACGTTTCGATATGCTTTTAGCAAACCCGGGATTGCACCCCATACAGCACCTGCCAGAGCTGCACCTAATATTGAGCAGATAATACGAAGTGGTGGTGGTAAAAATAAAAACTGAACACCTATATAAATAGCTGTAAATCCACCAAATGCAAACTGCCCTGCTGCTCCGATATTAAACAGTCCGGTTTTAAATGCAAACGTGACGGACAATCCTGTTAGAATTATTGGTGTTGCTCCAAGTAATACATCTCCAACATTTCGCATATTTCTGGTGCCAAACGATATCATTGTCCAAAACGCAGGAAATGCTTGATTTGAATCACTCACAAGCAATACTATCAATCCAATTAACAATCCTGCGATTATTACGATGAGAGTAGATATTAAACTAAGTATACTATCTCTTTTCATGCTGATTCCTCTTTAAGTTTATCTCTTTTTGCACCTGACATATATAGTCCAAGCTCTGTATATGTGACTTTTTTCGGGTCTACATCAGCAACAATTTCACCCTCGTACATAACAAGAATCCGATCGCTTACATTCATTACTTCGTCAAGCTCAAGAGAGACGAGTAAAACTCCACCATACGCACGTTCTATTATAAGCTGACTATGAATATACTCAATAGCTCCAACATCAAGCCCGCGTGTTGGTTGAACTGCTACTAAGAGTTTTGGTTCACGGCTGAGTTCTCGTGCCAAAATTGTTTTTTGCTGATTTCCACCTGACATACTACGTGCAGGAGTTCGCCCACCCTGACCCGAACGTATATCATAACGGTCAATGAGCAAATCACTATTTTTATATATTTCATTAAAACGTAAAAAGTCATATTTTTGGAATTGTGGCGAAAAATATGATTGCAAAATCAAGTTATATGCAAGGTTATAGTCAAGCACAAGCCCGTGCTTATGTCTATCCTCCGGAATATGACCCATACCTGCAAGGCAACGTTTGCGAATGGATAAATCTGATATATTTACGCCATTCATAACTATAACGCCATTTGTTGATGGGCTAAGACCGGTAAGAGCATAAACTAATTCTGATTGTCCGTTACCGTCAATACCTGCAATACAAACAATTTCTCTTTCATAAACCTTAAATGAAACATTGTTGACAACATTTTTCCCTGTAATTTTATCTTTAACTGTTAAATTGGTTACTTCCAGTGCAACGCCACCTAGTTTAACCTCTGGCTTATCTAATACAAGATTAACCTTCCGTCCAACCATCATTTCTGACATTTTTTCTGCATCTGTTGTCTTAACATCAACTGTGCCAACCAGTTTACCCTTACGTAAAACAGTGCAACGGTCAGCTACGCGCTTTATTTCATCCAGCTTATGTGTAATAAACAGTATCGACTTTCCTTCCGCGATAAGGTCTTTCATTATTTTCATCAGTTCATCAATTTCTTGCGGAGTCAGAACTGCTGTAGGTTCATCAAAAATCAATATTTCGTTTTCGCGATAAAGCATTTTTAGTATTTCAACTCTTTGCTGCATACCAACAGTTATATTTGATATTAACGCATCGGGGTCAACGCTTAGTCCATATTTTTTTGATAGCTCAACAACTCTGGCACGTGCTTCAACCATGCTGAGTAATCCGAACTTAGTTGTTTCGACTCCAAGTAAAATATTTTCAAGGACAGTAAAGTTATGCACAAGCTTAAAATGCTGGTGTACCATTCCGATTCCATATCTTGTGGCATCATTTGGTCCTGTGATTTTTATTTTTTCACCGTTTTTAAGGATTTCACCTTTTTCAGGTGTATACAACCCAAAAAGCACACTCATCAGAGTTGATTTACCTGCTCCGTTTTCTCCCAGGAGTGCATGGATTTCACCTTTTTTTAATTGTAAAGTTATATCATCATTTGCAATAATTCCGGGAAACTCTTTTGTGATATTGAGCATTTCAATAATATACATAAGATATAATTCCTTGCTAAGATTTTATTGTAACTATTTATGTTTTTTGCAGGTTATGTATATCGATTTTTTCGTTTTCTTAGCGTACACCTGTCAAAATACCTAAAGACAGATGTACACATAAGAAAAATCATTTAATACTTCTTGTTTTAGCTAGTTATAGCTAAAGCTAATGATTAGTTGATAAAGGTGACTGTTACAGATCCAACATCAATAAGGTCGTTTGGATTTGTTGAACCACCATCATCCGGAAGAACTTTTGTTACAGTTATTGAACCGTCAACAAGCTTTGCAAGAATTGCGTTGTAGTCATCCAGTGAGAATGTGCGGAAACGTGATGTTGCCATTGGTAATCCAATACCTCTGTTAGCAGCATTGTACATAAGATTTCTTCCACCCTGGAAGTTGTCATTTACAAAGTCAGTGAGCATATCATCAACTGAAACTGCAAGAGCCTTCATAGCTGATGTGATTACTGTCGGAGAGTCATTTGCTTGGTCAACATCAACACCTACTACGAATGTGTTTGCTGATTCAGCAGCTTCTATAACAGAGAATCCTGCTCCACCTGCTGCTGAGAAAATAACTTGTGTACCACTGGCATACCATGATGCTGCCATTGTTGTAACTGCCGGGTTTGGCAGGAAATTACCAATGTAGTGATAGTTGACAGTAACAGTACCCGGTGCAAGACCTAACTCATTTGCTGCATAAGCTGCACCTTCAATGTAGCCATGTCCGAAACGTACAACTGCCGGAACTGCAACACCACCCATAAAACCAAGATCTGTAAATCCATCTTTTACTAGTGCATATCCTGCTAAGAAACCGGATTCTTCTTCGGAATATTCAATAGAAACTGTGTTTGCTGCTTCCGGACCGCCAAAATTAGGACGTGCATCAAGAATTACAAACTTTGTGTCAGGGAATAAATCCTGTGCAGTACCAACAGACATTGCAAAGTGGAATCCGGGGAGTATTAAAATGTCTGCACCCCAGCTAATTGCATCGGTCATAATATCTACACGTGCTTCATCTGTTTCATCATGTGCCTGGAAAAAGTTTGCCTGCTCTCTTGGATTGAGGTTTCTTTTATTTAAGAAATCTACTATTCCATTCCATGCGCCTTCGTTAAAAGAACCGTCAAATTGAATTGAATCAGGTCCGTGAGCAACCAGAGCAATCTTGATGTCTGTTTTTTCGTTGCTGCCGCCGCCACCACCATTGCCATTGGTTGAGCCGCCACATGCGGCAACCAATACTACGACCATTGTCAGAGTGAGTAAAATCGCTAATAACTTTTTCATATTGTCCTCCATTTTTATTACTTCAAGTTTTTATGTAAAATGCACAATGCATAGTAACTAGGGGGTTAGGGGCTAGGGATTAGTAGCCGTTTGTTTTGTTGTCTCCGGTTAGTATTTTTACTGCGGAGCTGGTGCCTAGTCTGTCGCAACCTGCGTTGAGGTATTCTACCATATCTTCACGGGTTTTTATCCCACCTGCTGCTTTTATTTTTACATTTTCACCGATATATTTCTTAAAAAGCTCTATATCTGCCATTGTTGCACCCGCTGTGCCAAATCCTGTTGATGTTTTTATGTAATCTGCTCCTGAGTTAGTTACAATTTCGCACATTTTGATTTTTTCTTCTTCTGTGAGGTAACATGTCTCAATGATAACTTTTAGAATTCTTGTGCCGAGTATGTGTTTTAGAACTGTTATTTCTGTTTGTATTGTTTCAAACTCTTTATTTTTTACGTCAGCGAGGTTGATAACCATATCAAACTCTTCTGCACTCTCTTCAAGTGCTGTTTGCAGTTCGACTGCTTTTGTAGATATTGAGTGATACCCTAATGGAAAGCCAACAACTGTGCATATTACAAGCTCCGGGTATTTCGTGCGAATGTATTTAACATAGTGCGGCGGTACACATACAGAGGCTGTTTTGTACTCTATTGCTTCACGGCAAAGTTTGTCTATCTCTACCTGCGATGCGGTAGCAATAAGCAACGTATGGTCAACATGTTTATATATATATGCATCATTCATTGCTATAGAATACCACAGGTTTTGCATAATAACAATTACATTTAGTTACAATTTTGTCTGTTGACATAGATTTATCAATGTGTTACAGTTTGGTTACAAAATATGAAACGAGGTTTTTTATAGTGCCTGCCGTAAAAGATAAGAAAAAAACACTGGAATACAAAGGTCATCCCCTGCGTCGTAAGGATAACACAATATATTATGGTAAGATGACTGATAAACATATAATTGTGCTGGAAATCTTAGAATCAAAGGATTTTGAGGATATGACTTTGGCAACAAAGGTTGCTGTTCAACTTCAATTAACAGAAACAGATATTAGATCTCGTGATAAAATTTTAAAGAAAAGTGAAAAAAGCAATTTTTATGAAGCAATGGATGTTGCTGCAGTTTGGCTCAACCGAGCACTTTCTTCGAAATAAACTCTCTAAGCCAGGTGTTTACGCTGGGGTCTTTGAGTGCAAATTCTATAGTTGCTTCTAAGAAACCTTGCAGATTACCTGTGTCATATCTTTTTGCATCAAAGTCTACTGCTACCATGTCTTCAATTTTGCATAATTTAGCAAGACCGTCAGTGAGCTGTATTTCTCCACCAAACCCGGGTGGAGTTTTTTCAAGAATATCAAAAATTGCGGGTGTTAAGACATATCTACCGAGAATTGCATAGTTTGAAAAAACCTTATCAGGTGACGGTTTTTCTATAACATCTAATGCTTTGAAGATTTTTTCTTCAAGCTTCTCAATTTTAAGCGAGCAGTATTTGTGTATGACACCTAAATCTACTTGTTGCGCTCCAACTGATGATGCGTTGTACTTCTCCGATGCATCTATCAACTGTTTTGTGACAGGAACTTCGGAAACCATGATGTCATCACCAAGTAATACAGCAAATGGTTCATTACCTACGAAGCTTTTTGCACAAAGTATGGAGTGTCCTAAACCTTTTGTTTCTTTTTGACGGATAAAATGCATATTTGCTAAGTTTGCTGTAGATCTTACCAAGTTTAACTCACTTATCTTACCGGATTTTTCAAGACTTGCTTCAACTTCAGGTGAATAGTCAAAATAATCTTCAATAGCAGATTTACCTCGATTTGTGATAATAAGAATATCCTCTATGCCGGAATTAACTGCTTCCTCGACAATATATTGAATAGCAGGTTTGTCTACAACAGGCAGCATTTCTTTGGGTATAGACTTTGTAGCAGGTAACATTCTTGTGCCAAGTCCGGCAGCAGGGATAACAGCTTTTTTTACTTTCATGGTTATGCTCCTTTGTAAATACTTTGTAGTCGGTTTATAAAGTCCGTTTTAGGTAGATATACTAATAACGGTAGTCCGATTGCGTACAAGACTACAAGCTGTCCGAATCCTACTTGTAATCCAAATACCAAAAAGGCAGACCAAAAAGGCATAGACTGTGTCATATCCTGACTTACTATATACGCTATCATTGCTCCAACAAAAACAGCATTAAAAATTACAGGTGGTAAGCAGGCAAATGATTTAGTACATAATGAATCCTGCTTCATCTTTAAACCTATCCATAAGGTACAAAGTCCTGCCAGTAATGTAGCTGCTGAACCAACCACCATATCCAGTACACCATAGGGGCTTAGTAAGTTTGCAATAATACATCCAACAAATAAACCGGGTACTGCTATCGGGAAATAGAATGGTAGTATAGTCAAAACCTCAGACAGTCTGAATTGTATTGGTGTGTAGGCTAGCGGAATGATTGCGTATGTAAGAGCAACGTATAGTGCTGCGATTACTCCTCCGAAAATGATTTTCCTTACTTTCATTGATTAGTCTCCTAATTGTGTTAATCTTTTGAGATTATGGGACGATTGCCATCGTCCCCTACACGGGATTTGTGTTTAACATTGTGATAACCATCGTCCCCTACATGGGATTTGTGTTTATTTCGACAGACAGCCGCAGTAGTTTTGTCTGTACAAATTGTACTTTTTTGAGAGTTCGATTGACTGCATGTAGCCATTATTTTCTTTAAAGTCTGCAACATAGTACAATATATTGTGGTCGCTTGACAGCTTCGATCCGATTTGATTTAACAGAAGTGTGTCTTTGTAAGGGCTGATGGATAGTGTTGTTGCAAATATATCATACTCACCATATACTGCCTGCTTTGCTGTTTTTGCTAAACGTAGTTCATAACATATATTGCACCTAGCTCCGCCATCCGGTTCATCTCTTAGGTTAGATACTGCTTCTACAAACATTTCATTGTCATATCCACAGTCTAAGACACCAATCTCGTCTTGTAAGTTATTCCTTACCAGCAGCTTGTCAATTTCTCCTTTTCTTCTCTCATACTCTGATTGTGGTTCAATATTTGGATTATAGAAGAAAAGTGTTATATTGTACAGCGGGTATAACAACTCAAGCACATAAGTAGCACATGGTGCACAACAGCAGTGAAGTAACATCGACTTACGCTCAATGTCTTGATTTTGCAATACATTCACATAAGTCTCTTTTTGACGTTCAATTGAGCTTGTTATATCATACATACATCTTCATCTTAGGAGTAGCTGCGTTTATGTCTTGTGATATAGTAATAGTGAACATTATTTGTTTGTCATTGCTAAATCTATCACACCAGCCAAAAAACTCATCAGTTTGTTCATCTACTCCCCTTTTGATTATCTGCAATAAGCTATCTATAAAAATGTGGGATATATCATAATTTGAAGAGTGTAGTCCGCAAATTAGACCTTTTAGATAGTCATATCCATCAATATCATATTGTGATGCGTCTATCAACCTCACTTTATGGGGTAAATCGAAGGTTAGTTTTGGTTTCTTTTCTATAAATACTATGTCTCCCTGCTCCTCTTGAACAGCAGCAGTAGCAAGATTAATCATTTGTTTTGTTTTTCCTGAGCCCTTTAGACCCATAATCAATTTTACCATATTTTTACAATCCTCTCTTTATTTTACTTTTAATAATGTTTAGTCATTTATTTACATTTGGATTAAACCATAAGCTTAAACCTGATGAAAAGAACTTTTAACTATTAATTATTAATTATTAATTCTTATAACCCCAATATAGCAAACAAATTCTTCTTATATGCTTCAACACCGGGCTGACCAAATGGGTTCACACCGGATATAAGTGATGATATTGCACATGAACGCATAAAGAAGTACGCCAAAGCTCCAAATGAAGAGGCTGACAGTTTTGGCAAGTTTAGCTCTAGTACGGGAACACCACCATCAATATGTGCTTTCATTACAGCAATTGCAGCAGAGTTGTTTACCTTATGCATATTGAATCCAACAATCGGGTTAATTTTATCAATGTGCATTTCACCACCAGGGATTATCGGATTTATACGTGGTTCACTAAATGAAACAAATGTTTCCATCAAATTGCGTTCACCCTCTTGAATTAATTGACCTAAAGAGTGCAAGTCTGCTGAGTAATCTGCATAAGCCGGGAAAATGCCCTTACTTTCCTTACCTTCACTTTCGCCGAATAATTGCTTCCACCACTCACCTGTGTACTTAAATGCCGGTTCAAAACATGCAAGCATTTCAATGTTTCTGCCTTTACGATAAAGCGCTTGTCTGGCTGTTGCATAAAGTGATGCTTCATCAATACCATTTTCAAACTCTTCTTTTGCACCTGCCATAATTTCGTCAATGTCAATTCCGGCAACTGCACATGGTAATAAACCAACTACTGTAAGCACACTATATCTACCACCCACTTCCGGCGGCATTTCTAGATAAGCATGATTGTTTTCTTGTGCCATCTTTATAAGTGGTGAACCAATATCGGATGTTATATACAAACGATCTCTAAGTCCAATTGGTCCGTATTTATTTTTTAACAGTTCTTTAAAGAAACGTAAGGCAATAGCTGTTTCGATTGTTGACCCGGATTTTGAAACAACATTAACAGAAAAGTTTCTATCACCAATGAGCCTGATTATTTCATCAAGGTACTCCCCTGACAGATTGTTTCCTGCAAACATAATATCGGGAGTTTTTTTGCGTAATAAATTGTAGTTCGGTGATTTGATAAACTCGATTGCTGCACGTGCACCTAAATATGAGCCACCTATACCAAGTACGACAAGAACTTCAGATTCATCACTGATTTTTTTCGCAATGTTTTTGATTTTATCGCTGAGATCTTTGTTGTACGCAGACGGTACTCTCATCCATCCATTTTCATAAAGAGTTTCTAACTTCTCCAGTGGTTCTTTGGCATTTATTTTACGCATTTCATCTTCTGAAACAAATCCTAATGCTCCGCTAATATCAACTTTTATCAAAGTAACAGCCCTCCTAAAATAATGTGAAATCAATATATCATTTTAAGCTTTTTTATTCAACCATTCTTTTACATTCCAAAAGCCATAAATCGGTAAAATATCTTCTCTATCAACATCTTTTCCGGTGAGAATATATTTTTTTGGTGCAAATCTCATATTATACTGCGAAAGCGAGCGAGCTTTACTTGCACTCCCTGCTTTGACCTCGATAGGTATAATGTTGTCGTCGTATTGAACTATAAACTCAACCTTTGCTCTGCCGGGGTTTTCTGCAGACCAGTAATATAGATTTTCTTCAAAGGCTTGTTTAAGGTCTGAACATACTATGTTTTCGATTAATGCACTTTTAGCTTCTTTGTTGTTATCAGTTTTATCTAAAATTACTGACGCCGGTAAATGCATAATTCGACGTAATAAACCAACATCACACATATACAGTTTAAAATGTGAATGGTTTACATTTGCTGACAGGGGTAGAGTTGGTTGCTCAATATGCTCCACCTTATAGATTAATCCTGCTCGCATGAGCCAAAAAAGTGCATCATCCAAATCTTTAGCTCGCCAGCTCTTTTTTACAGTGGTGAACAAAAACTTTCGATTTTTTTTGGTAAGTTGAATTGGTACTGAGTTGAATATAGCGGACAATTTTGCAACCTGTGAGGCTTGTGCTAAACTAAGAAAATCACTTTCAATGCTTTTAATCGTTTGTGCTAGTAGTTTATCTACTGCTTCTATGCTTTTATTCTCAACCCAGCTTTGTACTACCTCAGGCATACCGCCGACAATTTGATAGTCACAAAACTTTTCTTCAAGCTGTGATTGAAACTTTTTGTATGCACCACGATCAAATCCACTTTCTTTAAGGTGCGTAGCAAGCATTGGACTTTGAGCAAGCAGAAACTCGTAAAAACTCATAGGATATAGAGTTAAAATATCAACATTACTAACAGGTATCGCTGTGCCATGTTGTAGTGATACGCCCGGAGATGAAGAAATAGCAATTATGTGATATTGCGGTGCTTCCTCGTTGAAGTATTTAAGAGAATCTAGAGCTTCTGAGCAATGCTGCACTTCGTCAAAGACAATTAGTGTACCGCCGACCTTAATATCTTTTTCTCTATATATAGATAAATCCTTGATGATACGATTGGGGTCAAGATTTTGACCGAAGAAGTCAGCAAGGCTTTTGTCAGCTTCAAAGTCAAGGTATAATATATCTTCAAAATAGTTTTTTGCAAAATCTTTTACCAAGTGTGTTTTTCCGGAATGTCGTATTCCTTGCAGAAAGAGTGGTTTCCTGTGTTCTGCATCCTTCCACTTAATTAAATCATCTGTTAATGTACGTAACATTTCGACCTCCTTACCATCGCAAATGCAATTATATGGTATTATATTGCATTTGTCAACAGCAATATTATACCATAAGTGATTGTTATTTATTTAACTGACCTAGTCGGTTAATGGTGGGTTGGGTGATTATTATATATATATCTTTCGAGATTAAACAAGGCATATAGCGGTATATTAAGTAAACCATCATCTATCCGTAAGTTAGATAAGGATGTACGGATTGATAATTTTGGATTATACCTCTCTCTATAAACTCTAAGACTGCGTGCTTGAAGATTTTCATCAGCTTTTACCTCAACCGGATAAATATTTTCATTGTCCGCAAAGATAAAATCAACCTCTGCTGTAGCTCCGGAAGTCCAGTAATATATATTTCGTATAAAATGTTTTCCTATAAGCTCAGATAAAACATACTGTTCTGTTAACGAACCTTTGAACTCTTCAAACATTTTAATACCTTCTAGTATCGCATTAGGGGATAATTCGCTCATAACACGCAATAATCCCACATCAAGATGGTATAGTTTAAATGCTTTTAAGTCTTCATAAGCTTTAAGTGGCATAGCTGCTTTATTTATTCTGCTAACCTTTCGTAATAAACCACTGTCTAACAACCATAATAAAGCTTCTTCATAATCTCGTGCTCTTGCTCCCTCACGAACTAAACCATAAACAAATTTGTTGTTTTCTCTTGCTAATTGTGACGGAATACTATTCCATATATGTCTTAGTTTGGGTACAATATTGTTGGGTGCATGTTTAGAAAAATCATTTTCATACGTTTGTAGTATATCATTTTGTCGTTTTTCGACTTCTGAAAAATCACGTGTATCAAACCATGATACAACTGCCGCCGGCATACCACCAATGATAAAATATAATTTTAAGTAATCTATTAATTTTTCTCTTATAGGTTTTGGTATCTCGTTTACACCATTATTTTTCACAAACTCTATAAGCATATTTTCTTTTGCAGCTAATAAGAACTCTTCAAAGATAAGTGGTTGCAACGATAAAAAATCTACTTTTCCAACAGGAAATGATGTCCCGCTATGAAGAGCAACTCCTAGTAATGACCCTGCACAGCAGATTGCATACTCAGGAGCAGTTTCAGCAAAGTATTTAAGCGAAGTTAAAGCTCTCGGTAGCTCTTGTACCTCATCAAAAATTAGTAAAGTTTTTTCAGGTTTTATACGTTTGCTGTGTAGTGCTCCCAACATATCAATAATTCGTTGTGATGAAATATCACCATCAAAAACCTCTTTCATACCTGGTGCATTTTCAAAGTTTATATATAAAACATCCTCAAACTCTGTTTTACCAAATTCATTTAATAACCATGTTTTACCAACTTGTCTAGCTCCTTTTAGTACAAGAGGCAGACGATTTTTCTTACTTTTCCATTTTATTAAATCATCCATTAAAAAACGTTTCAATAAACTCACCTCACATTTTCTGAACATAATAATAACACATCTCACACATTATTCCAAGATGTTTTTAGTTGTTCTTACACATTATTCGAAGATGTTTTATTAATTTTTATTTTTTTGCCTAATTAGTTATAAGTGCTTGAACCTGCTTAATGGCAGATGATATAGTTTAAACAGGTTAAATTATTCTAATATAAACTTTCTTATTTCATAGTTTGTTGGGTATAAAATGTACCAACAATTACTCCACCATCAATAATAAACGGCTTGCGCCCTTCTGTATCGATGTTACAGACACTATATTGACCATAATCTACATATATATTTCTGGACATCTGGTGTTCAACTTTGTTAACACTTTTAACTATTTTTGTACTATTTTGTGTATAATTAAAAATAGATACTTCATCACCTGCTTTTAAAGCTCCTGCTCTGACAAAACCATTTGGTGTTTGCACCGGATGGTTTGGTGTTAACTTTATTGATACATCTTCAAAGTTAAGCTCAAGTAGATCATTTTCTCGCCCTTTCCAGGTATTAGTAACCACGGCAGAGCCTCCGTCAGGTGTTGTAACTCTGCTGCCAATTTTAAGACTTTTAATCTGACTCTTCATGCCATTTGCTTCTAAAACCTGTGTGTTTTCATCTAAACAGCAAGTGATGCTATTGTTTGATTTCTTATTTTTCATAACTTTCTCCTAAATGGTTTGGTTTATTCTTGCAATATAAAATCGGTTGCTAAATTTATGGTTACATTCTTTTAGTTTGTCATATTATATCATTTTTTATTATGATATCAACTGTAACCACTCTATTATGTTTATATATTTATACAACTAACCAATTCAAAGAGTTTACGACATACCAATAATCCTATTCATGCGTTCCATTTTCTCCGGGAACTTGTGGTTCGTTTTTTCGTAGTCTGATAAGTGAGTGATAATTTCGTTTTTCATGTATTCTAATGCTTTACTGTCATGTTCTTCAATTGCTTTCTCTGCTGCCATACTTGCATGATGACAGTAAAATGCATTTGCCCAAAATACTATGTCGTCAAAAGCATAAGTTTTTAACATGTCTGATATTTTTTTATAAACTGTCATTATCGACATACGATTTCTCAAAGTTGTATCAGTTGCTAATGACCCGGAGCGTTTATAGTAATGATATAAATGTTTATCAAGATAAACACCTCTATTATTATATGCTATTACACATTCAGCAAAGAATAACACATCACTACCATAAGGTAAACTCTCATCAAAGGTTAGACCATCAATGTTATTAGCTACAAATAATTTATTCCACAAGTATGAACCAAAACCCATGTAATTATCTCTATCAAGTGCATAAATCATCATATCTTTAGGCAAAAGTAGAGAATCGGGTATTTCGATTTGATTTTCCATTGGAGTCTGTAAATCTAATGTGTTTCTGTAGAAATTTGTTACACATACAGAAGCTTCATGATTTTTATTTAAATTATTCAGTAATGCTTCGTACATTGTTGATTCAGCCCAGTCATCACCATCCATAAATCCTACATACTTACCGGTTTTGTTAGCAAGACCTACATTACGAGCCGAAGCGTCTCCGCCATTTTCTTTATGAAACACTCTAATGCGTGAATCTTTTTTCGTATACTCATCACATATTTTTCCACAATTATCAGCAGAGCCATCGTTAATCAATAGTATTTCTAAATTTGAGTATGTCTGATTAATAAGACTGTCAAAACATCTTTTTAATAAGTGCTCAGTATTATAAACAGGTACTATTACAGAAATTAAGTCCATAAACAACCTCATATAACTAGCTTATAGTTTAACAAACTTTTAATTCGCTCAACTCTTTCAGGGTAAGAACCTTGGATTTCTATGTAATATGGTAGATTTTCGTCAATCGTTTTTTGCATACGTTTGAGTGCATCACTATCTCCGGTTTTTATAGCAAGTTCTGCAATTAAACTAGCGTAATAACAGATTTCCTTTCGTACAAGTACGTTTAAATCACTATATCTATGTTTATCAAATAGCTCAAGCACCATTTTATGTGCAAGTAATGAACCATTTTCTTTTTCAGTCACTGTACCAGAATGTACATAGGATGAGCTTCTTTGCAAATAATGATATACAGGTGAGTTTATATAAACAGCAGTGCAGTTACCTAAAATAAATACTTCCGGTAAAAATAATACATCATCACCACAGCCTTTTATACTTTCATTAAACAATAACTGTCTATTACTTAAAAATAAATTAGCATCGTAAAGCTTATTCCAGATAACAATATGAAAACCATTGTAATTATCTAATCTATAAATATAGTATAAAATATCTCGAAGTGATAAAATACCATCCGGGATTTTTTTTGCATTATAACACAATATTGTTGATGATTCTGTTTCTTTATAAAAGTTTGCCACACTTATTGATACAGGATTTTGTT
>JAITFS010000064.1 GCA_031281195.1 Oscillospiraceae bacterium | reverse complement strand
ACACATAACATTCAAAGATCAATTGAATCAGGTCGGCAAATTATGTATATTGCTGAACGTTTTGATAATTTTAAAGATTTGAAAACATTACAACTTATCTTTAACGGTGATGTTGTTTTCAAGGGTTATCCAGTAAACAGTAGAAAAGGTAATTTTGTAGCAAGTAACATATATAATGACACAAGACTTGCAATCACCACAAGCTCTAAAAGTGTAGACGGTGCTTGGGCTTTTATTCGCACATTTTTAGCTGAAGATTGGCAACGGAGAAATGTCAGAATTGGCTTTCCGACAAACAAAAGTGCGTTTGAAGCAAGATTAATAAACTCAATGGGTACAAACCATCTGCATATGGTCGGGAATGAAATATTAGACCCATTATCACAAAAGGATGCTGACCAAATTATGAGTCTTATTGATTCTTTATCGGTTATCAACAACACGGAGATAGAGTTGTTAAACATAGTTATGGAGGGTGTGAACAACTTCTTAAATGGTTTCGCTGACATAGACGAAACCATCAGAATTATCCAAAGCCGTGCTTCAATATATGTATCAGAACGAAGTTAATAGAAGATGTGGCATTAATATAAGAAAAATTTTTATGTTATAATAAATATACTGAGGCGGGAGATAAAATAGTGGTAAAACTATATAATGCGGAGTACACTTAAATGAAAAAAGGCAAATATTCTTATTTATCGCTAATATTGCTTGTCATAATAATTACTGTAGTAATTATTGCATCATGCGATAAAAATGAAGAGCAAGATGATGTCATTTCACATGGAAACATGATTGATGAATATATTTTTCTAGCTCAAGATGGGTATAATATTTTAGATATTGGCACAGCAAGAATGATAGGCGGTCTATTAATTCATGATGAGCTTGTCTATTACATCTTTCGTGAATTAGTATTTATCTCAGAAGAGGATAATACTTATTATCAAATCATTCAAATCAGAGGAGTTGATATTCATGGAAACGTTTCCGACAGTATATCAATACCTATAAGCGAACATATCCATATTGATATTGTTGGATTTAATATAGATCAAAATGGAGAGTTCATAATAATCGTTCAAGAATATGATGATACAAAAACAGGAAGCATAATTTACTATGAAAAATACAACTCAACCGGAGATTTATTACATAAAGAAGAATTGCTTGTTTTACGCAACAATAGATATGGCATCGGTGCATATTTTAACGATAACGGAGACATTGCAGTTATAGAGTTTAGCTTACCAAACATTGTCACTGCTCATATATGGGATGATACATTTACGTTAATAAATAAAATATCTCTTGATAGCAATACATTTGCATTTGGAACAGATGGTGTTTTATTGAGTCGAGCAGAAGACCTAATGACGATACAGATTATTGATATTTCAACCGGAGAAATTTTAGCAGAACACAGCTTTATATTCGACGATTATATTACGGGTGTTTATGCAGCAGATGAAACCAGTCGTTTTGATTACTTTATTCATACAGAGAGACATCTCTACGGATTTACATTAGATGAAGGAGAATTAAATCATATACTAGATTTTTTTGAATCCAATTTGAATCTATCAACGACTGACTTTATTATGACTTTCGGCTCGGGTGATAAGATTGTCATTGCACAAAGCCGAAATCCAATAGATCCGTTTGACTTTGATAGCAAAATTGAACTGTCTGTGCTTAAACCTGTGGATAGAGCTTTTCTGGAAGAAATTGATCGTGTAGTTTTAGCGGGATTTAACTTTGATAATCCATTTATTGATCAAGTTATGGATTATAATCGGAGGAATCCGTTCCAACAAGTAATTATAAAAGATTATTTTCCTTTAAGTGGTGATGTTGATATTGACGAAGTGATAGTTAGATTCTATTTAGATTTACTGACAGGTGCAGCACCAGATATTATTTGGCTTGTTTATTCTCACTCTATTGATTTGGTAGAATTGATTGATTCATTAATTACACAAGGTTATCTATCAGATTTGTATACCTTTATTGATTCAGATCAAGTACTAAGCCGTGAAGATTTCTTTCCTAATATATTAAAAGGTTATGAAGATAGGAATGGTGAACTGCCGGTTATTGGAAATCGCTTTTTACTCACAACCATGGTTTCCGTTGACCCCTTGATAAACAGAGAGAATTGGACAGTTAATGAGTTTTTTAAAGTAATGAATAATACTATCAATCTAGGGAACACAGAACCATTAGGAGGCTTAACAGGTGTTGACTTTATTCTAAAAATGGTCGAGCTTATGAGTGACGAGTTTATAAATTACGATACCGGTAATTGTTACTTTGATAGTGAAACATTTATACGCTTGCTTGAGTTAGCAAAGACTACATCTGCAAATCCGGATTCTAGCAGCTTCTTTTATTCGTGTCCAAAATTTGATGAATTAATGAACGGTAGACAATTTGTTGATATAACGAGGTTTTATGGGTTAGGTGGCTGGATAATCGATGAAAAAGAGGAAGGAGTACCGGATGGTTTTGAATATGATTTTATAGGTGTTCCGAGTGCAAATGGTGGTCTACATTTAGCTCAATTTCCATACTCATTTAGCATCTTTGAAAATAGTCAATACAAAGATACTGCTTGGCAATTTATTAGAGAAAGCCTTTTACCAAATACAACAGTCACTTATCCAAAATATTTAACATTGCGAATAGATG
>JAITFS010000048.1 GCA_031281195.1 Oscillospiraceae bacterium | reverse complement strand
ACAGAACTAAACAGTACCATTATGACAGTTTAGGCAACCGTATAATGAGCCTCCAAAACGAAACAAAGATATTACACAGCTACAACAGCCGTAACCAGCTTATAAAGACAACTGAGGGTAATGCTGTTAAAGACTACAGTTATGACAAGCGTGGTAACCTTACCGGTATCATTGAAAACGGTATTACAACATCCAGCTTTGTATTTAACTCAGCTAACCGTATGGTAGAGGCTATTACAAGTAAGGGTAAGGCTGAATATGAATACAATGGTTTCCTCAAACGTGTTAGTAAGCTAGAAACACTACAATGTAACAGTACAGAAATTAAAGACCCACTGCAAAAGGTCAAATACACCCTTGACCTAACTAAGCCGTATAATGACTTACTATCTATTGGAGAGCAGCGTTTTGTTTGGGGTAATGAACTGCTCGCATCTGAGGGTAGTCACAATAACGAGCACTTCTCATACTTAAATGACCATCTTGGCTCACCCGTGCGGCTTGTGGGTAACAGCCTAACAGAGACACTCTCTTATGATGAGTTTGGTGTGCCACTAATCGATGCAAGCACTAACATCAGCACAAATCAAAGCAAGCACCTAAACAACGCAAATAACTTCCGCAACCCATTTGGTTTTACCGGATACCAATCTGATAATATTACTGACCTCTACTATGCTCAGGCTAGGTATTACTATCCTAGTGTCGGGAGGTTCGGGGCAACCGATGTTATTAAAGGTTATGATATCTGGCCTGCGACGCTTAATGAGTATGCGTATTGTGTTAATAATCCAAAAAAATACGTGGATTTAGATGGCGAGTTTTTGACATTGATTATAGCTGCTGTTGGAGTGGTAGCAGGTGGTGTCATTGGGGGAGTTTCATCTTATGTCAAGACTGGTGGCGCTTATGCTATAAATGCATTAGCAGATTTGGTCTGGGAAGTGGATAAAGCAATAATCAATAACATAAATCTTAGAGTAGAATATGGAGCAGGTGCGTACACTTCTATTAGAGTAGGAAAAGTATTCGAATTTCCCTTAGGGATTGCAGTAAATGAAAATGTCACTTTTAGCACGGCTGGTGTTGACAGGAACTGGGGCACAGATTTTGGTTATTTGTTTGGAAACAGGAGAGTTATAACACCATATTCGAGTGGTCCAAATTATGATTTAACCCATCCCAATTATAGACCATCAACGGGAACGATAATTCAGGATTCCCATGTGATTGGCTTGCCCAGAAATATCTCGATAACGGTTGAAAACAGAGATTTAATATTAGAATTAGGCGGCAGTATATATTTTGGATTTGGATTAGGAGGAGAGGTTGCAATTAATTTTTCTGGAATTAAAAGAGATATCCAAGGCATATTTAATTGGTCGGCACAAGTTTGTGAAACTGGAATTGTAAGAGATATACAAGGCATATTTTATAGATCGGCACAAGGGTGTGAATAATGAAATACTTTAAAATTATTGTAATTTATTCAGTTGGTGTAGCGACAATAATAGGGTTATTTTCAGAATTATTTAAAGACACTTGGTTTTATGCAATTAGTGAATACCTTATGATTGTTGTGATGTTTGCGATGTTATTTCACATCGGAAAAGTCATGGAAAATGAATTAATAAAGAAAAAATATTATATATATATTAGTATAATTGCTAGTGAAATAGTTTTTTTTCAAATACTCTCAGCAATACTGTATGACAATTCTACAAATACATGGCTGAGTTTAATTGCTTTAAATGTAGTGTTTGTTACAGCAGTGATAATGTTATTTGACATAGCAAGAATTATAAATAAAACAAAAGAAAACGTTGGTTGCATATTATACGCTATTGCGCTTGTAGGGATTGTGGTTATGGTCATTAATAGTATCATGACTCTTGTTATGGAAATATAGTATTCTGTTAAACAATTAGACAATTCTGTGAGAAAAATGATGACGAATATTGAGTTAACATACCATTTGTGATGTTCACTCAGTCAGTATATCCCACGTAGAGACAGGCAATATGAATCGCATATGAATTTAAGAGGAGAGAACGACATGAGAAAACTCAAATTACTAATAATACCAGTTATTATAGTATTTTGCTTCGTTTTTACTGCATGTGATTTTTGGGTTTCACTTAGCCGTGAGTCTAATTACTTAAGTGAATACGAAAGATTGTTCAATTTGGCGGAGCAAGAAGATGCCGAGGCGCAGTACGATTTAGGTATATTATACCATTACGGTCGAGGCATTGAGCAAAACTACGAGCAGGCTGTGCATTGGTATAGACTCGCTGCAGAACAAGGAAACTTTAAAGCGCAACACGATTTGGGGTTTATGTATCTTCAAGGTTTAGGCGTTGAACAAAATGACGAGCAAGCTATGTATTGGATAAGGCTTGCAACTGAGCAAGGGGATGCTAAAGCACAAAACAGCCTGGGCATTTTGTATGCAAATGGTCAAGGCGTTGCACAGGATTATGTACAAGCTATGTACTGGTTCCGCCTTGCCGCAGAGCAAGGATATATGGATGCCCAGTATGAGTTAGGGATGATATATCTTGTCGGTGAATTAGTTGAGCTAGACTATATACAGGCTATATATTGGTTGAAACTTGCCGCAGAGCAAGGCGACACTGAGGCGCAAGCTGTCTTAGAAATGGTTTTGGAGTAAGGTTATAATAATGAGAAAATTCAAAAGTTTCTTGATATTTATTAGTACACCACTATTCGTATATATAAGCGTCAAACCTGAGTACGTTTAATATTTTTATAAATATTTGTTACAATAACCTAAGAATAACTTGAAAAACTTGTATAAGAAAATCGAGACAGAGGTTGTAACGAATGAAAGCAATAGAAGCTACCATGGGATATCGACTATCAAAGTGGGCAAGTGTACTGAAAGCCTGGAAAGAGAGCGGTCTGAACATCAAGAGGTATTGTAATAGCGTAGGGATCTTTGAACACCAGTACTATTATTGGCAAAAAAAGTTACGAGAGGCTGTTTGTGAAAAAATGGAGGGATCGCGTCCAACCATGACGTGTTTGTCGTCATCGAGTTTTATGGAGGTAAATATCTCGCCACTACAATTAGCATTCAGACAATAAAAAAGCGCACCCCGGTTTCATTACCATTGTATATCTTTTGAGGAAAGGTAAGTCAAGTTTGAAAGACAAGCTTTCAGAGAGTTTCAAAGAAACTCTTTAACCACTAGGAGGTGGCGCTTTGCGCTATAGAATAAGTATGAAAACAATAATTTCTATATTCATAACTATATTGTGTATAATTGCTCTTGTTGTTGGAATTATAGGCTGCAATGGAGAACAAGCATATGTAGTAGAGGAAGATATATTGAATAATCCTACTATAGATAGTCTAATGTTTAGTTTAGACGGTGTCATCTACACTTTTCCGGTTCACTTTTCAGACTTAGAAGCTAATAGTTGGGTTTTACATGATTCAGATGATAACTTTGCGAATAGTACTTTAGAGCCGGATGATGTTGTTCCTTTGAAGCTGATTACCGATACACAGACTGTTGGAGTGGAGTTTACAAATCTTTCTGACAAAGCTTTGCTTGTAAGAGAAAGTTATATCATTTCAATCAGTGCACTTGATGGAAAATATAATGGAAAAATGGTCTTACCAGGAAACATAATGATTGGATCTGATGTTGAAGATGTACTTTCAACATATGGAACTCCAGATTACATTTCTGATGGTATGTCACTCTTATTTTACGATTCAGATCATTTCTTAATACAGCTTATGATAGATTTAGAAACTAATAAGATTACTATGACAAATATTCGTTATTGGTCTTAATTATGTAAGAATGAATAAGTAGTAAATAATAATAATTAAAGAAATGATAAAAGATAGTGATAGAAGAGCGAAAGAGACTAACTAGGGAATGTTAAAAAGCTCTCAAAGCATTGAAAATACTGGAAAAAACACACAATGCGCGGCACATTAGACAAAAGAGAATATCCCAATATAGTAAAAAATGCTTGCGTCTGGAGTGTAGAATAAAGTATGATTTTCCTTCTGCCTTGTAACCTGCTATATATCTTTCTATTGTCCGTCTTGAACATCCTATTGCTTGTGATGCTCGTTGCTTGTTGCCACCGCGGTCTTATAAAATTTTGATGATTTCGTATGTGTGTTGCTCTTTAATGTTAAGTTCTATCCTCCTAATTGTCTACACCTCATTTCTACGTTATGTGATGATTCTACCGCAATTTATTATTTGAGACAAAGTCTTATGTGGAAGAATTTACTATGCTAGATTAGAGTACTAGGGTTGAACTGTCGATATTTTGATTTTCCGTCAGCCTACGACTTCCTTACTATCAAAATATCATACCTTGTTGCATTACTGAGTATTAGTGTTACATTCTTTCTTTTTTAGACAAAGTCTCGTGCGGTTATACAAGACAATATCATATGTGGATTAGAGTTAATTACAACAAAAAGAAATTTATCATTGACACGCTTTTCATTGTATTGTAGAATTGCGTCGAGTTGTTTCTAACTTCAGTTCTCCGTATAACCTTCGCTCTTGAGAATAAGGTGATTGTATTCATTCGTTTCGGAAAAATTGAAATTGGCAAGAGCATCCAAGAGTTAAGCCACAATCCCAGTTAATGAATACTGTGCCATTATCATCGACTTTGGAAACGCATCCATGATTACCTAGGATTAGAATTTATTCGTAAGAGTCATTCATGCTGACTAATTCCACCTGGATGCCAAACTTGTATTTTATTCGTCGTGCTATAAGAGCGACTTTGGCTATAATTCCACTCATTGTCTATCACTCAATAATTTCCATATTCTTCTTTTCCAATTTTGAAATTGATGGTTCAATGACTTAATGGTGTGCTACAAAGGGTGTTGCAGATAGATATCATACTGGTGGACAATTAGAGTTCAGCTTATAAAGCTTGAGTAACATACACTTAACTGTCGAGTGGCGTAAAATAATAGTTATCTCGGATTAAGTGCATGATATATTAAGTACAGAAAGGAACGCATTAATGGCTTTAGTTTCTGTAAGAGAGTTGCTCTCGAACAAAGGCTTACCGATGCCGACGTTGGATTTGTTTGGGACCTCAAGTGTAAGTGTGATTCACTGGCAACCGACAGGTATTTTCGGAAGTGAGTACACTACAGAAATCAAGAATACGAATGCTGATCACACTCAGAAGTGTATGTCTGTCGTCGAGATTGCTCTTGAAAGAGAGTGTTCACTACTTCTTACTGCAGAATACTCTTTTCCATATTCTACATTAATTGAAATTGTTAATAATTCAAATCGTTGGCCTAAGAGAGGAGCATTATGGTGTCTTTCGATGGAAGGCATACAGCGTATTAATTTTGATAATCTAATGCTTGAATATCAAAAGAATGAAGCTGTTGTACCCATTCTTTCTTCTCGGGAGAATATTGATTCTGAAAGGAAGTTTATTTCAACATTAATTTATATGTTTGTTATTGTGGGAGATCATGAAAACAATCGGCTTTGCATAATCCCACAGCTAAAAATTCAACCTTCGTCTGATCGTTATATGGAGCATGAGAAAACTCAAATGACTCCCGGCAAAACAATATTCTTTTTTGATGACACGGGTAATAATGCCATATTTGCATCTTTAATATGTGCAGATGCATTTAATCATGATAATGTTATGTTATTTCATCAATATTCAAATAAAACATTGTTTTTGTTTAATCCTCAACTAAATTATTCATTTTTACATCAAGCCGAAGTTGAGTTTATTGAGAACATTCTCAATTATCGAAATGAACGTTCATTCATTATTTCTTTAAACTGGGCAAAAGGAACAGAAATCCAACACAGTGGGATTGGAATCCAACACGGATTCTCATCGGTAATAAGGAAACCATCATTGGAGTACGATACTGTTGCTATATCGCAAAATTATCAAAAAGGGACTTGCTTTGGAAAAAATAAGTACAGAGATATTTGGTATTTTACTTGCGAAGAACATGTGATAATGTACAGTATCTCCTCGTTAATATCTGCCCCAACACATGGAGCGACTACTAAATATTTTGAACCAATAATAACAGACTACCTATCATTTGATGGTATTTATTTAATACCATCTTCTGCCGAGTGTATTATTGATTGGGAGTGGTTTAACAGACATTTTACCGGAGCAAAAAACATCGCTTCATATACTTATTATAATACATGTGGTATATGTGCTGAACCTGGAGTAGTATGTATTAAGGAAGGCTATACTAAATGCAGCTATAGACATATAGCCATGTTTTGTCATAGTTTTTTTGAGCAAAGCATATACAACGAAAATCCTTTTTTTGTTGATGAAATAGGGATAGGTGGTTTGTACTCAATGTTGCCAAATAGTTTAACGAATGATTGCAATAATATTGTGAGAAAACGGAGCCACTTGGAGGGTATTAAGAGAACAATTACACAAAGAGAACGGTTACCGAATAGATACAAAATATATGCTGGTGCTCAAGCTTGGATCGTTGGAAATAGAACAAAAAACGCAAGATATATTTCAGAAGATGGTACACACAAAGATGTTTGGATTGTTTTTGTGGAACTTGAAAGCAGGTTGCAATCAGTACGTACTGCGATAAATGAACGTTTCAAATCAGATGACGAAGCACCTCTGAGAAATCGCGTTTTGCTTTGTTATATTGACCCTGAGCAAGGATATCAATATCGTGACGATGGTTCAACAGACATTCGGGATGCCAAGATATGGCCAAACACAAAAATTTGTCTTTAAGGAGTATGGTAACAAATGTGTATTTCGATTTTAAAAGAAAAATATCCTTATTTAAGGAAATCAGAAATATTTGAAAGACCCCTTCAAAATTCAACAATTACATATCTTCGACATGACAATCATGTCAGGAACAGTCTGTTGTCACGGTATTATATTCTGGATTTGGACGAAGGACAAAAACATGAAGACATTTATTCTTACGTAAGTTGTATGGATAAATTTAGTATATTACAAAACGCTGTGTTAGCCGACGACTATTATAATTGCTCTGATGACTTAAGATTTAATCTGTACTTGATTATTCTAACTGACAAACTTAATAGCATTGTGAATTTAAGGAATGTCCAATGTGATTATAACTACGGAAGAAAACTTATCCTTAATGAGACTCTTGCCAACATCTTTTTTGATAGCTTTGCTTGTAATGATACAAACATAAGACCTAACGACATATTACGCAGGAGTAACAACTCAGAATTTGTGAGAAAACTAGCATCGGTTGAGAGTTCTCTTATAAAAAGAACATCAGAATTGTCAAGAGATTCTTATGTACAAATGCGAGTGTTTTCTGATTCGCTTACATCTCTAAGAAAAAGAAATTCTTTTTTTAGTCTATTTCCATACCGAAACAAAGATAGGATAAGTGCGCGTATTCTTAGAAATTATTTATTTTTTAATAGTGGTTTATCTGAATTTGAATTTGAATATGGGAATTTCCTGTACGAAACAGACCACTTTGCAGCTGAACAAAGTACTTTATCGAATAAAGTAAAAAGGAATGATATTTCTCGAAGAATCTCCCGTGCAATTAACGATGATTCTATTCTTGAATGTATTTGTGAAATAACAATTAAAGGATATAAGAACTTTAATCAATCTCAATCAATCCAATTTTCTCGTGTGAATTTATTGTTTGGAGAAAATGGTTCTGGTAAGACAACTATAATTAATAGCATAAAAGCTGCATTGACAGGAACATTAGATAGTAACAATTCCAATTGTGAAGTAAATGTGTTTGGCAAAACGAAAAATAATAAGTCCCTACAATTCAATAACAAAAATAGAAACTTAAAAGATTATGCTCAACTGTGGTATAATGTCTCTGAAAATGATATGCCAAAATACTTTGACAAGTACAATTATTTCGACGGCGGGCGAGCACTTGATTTCGCGTTGAATGACCTTGATATTGCAGATTTATTTATGGATGCCTCAGTAAATAGGATTATTAAAACCCTATATGAACGTAAATGTTTCTTTGCTCGTCAAGTTGAGTTTGAATTAAAGTCTGTTGAAAACAATAATATCAAAACACAGTTGCCGTCGGTTACCAATTCTATGAAAACGTTGAAAAATGAAAGGATTGACCTTAGAGAGATACGTGATGGAATTTATCGTATAAATCTAACAAAGCCATTTAATAAATATTCAAGAAAAGTACAAAAAGCAATTAATTCTGTTTGGTATCAAAATTTAATCATTCTTAGAGAGAGTTTGAAAAGTGATTATGACTATAGTAAAGAAAAAAATATAAGCAATTCAATAATGGAAGAATTGCAGATATATGATCGAATAAAGTCTCTGTTTCTGCTCTTAACCTCTGCCCGTGATTATAATGATTTACATATCAGTGAAAGTTTTTCATTAGCGGCTATAAAAACAAACTCGAATATTCCCGTATTGCCCATAAATATGAGCGTCGGACAAAGGGTTTGTTTTGCGTTAGCAGCATTATTAGCTTCATTTCTAGAAAACAGTAAAGCACCAAATATCTTAATATTAGATGAGCCTGTAGCGAATTTAGACGATCTACATTTATTAAATATGCTCGATATTATCCGACAATTATCGATTAGAGGTACTCAAGTGTTTTTTACAACAGCAAATGAGAGTGTTGCGAAGCTGTTCAAAAGAAAATTTGGTTTTATGCAAGAAGATTTGCGGAGTATAAAAGTGAACGATATTGGAGATGAGGTTATCATAAGCGATTTCTGAGACTGACCGAATCCACTTCTTAAAATGCTTTAATATTGCTATGTATAATACCATGTTTGGATTAATACCTTATGTAATAGTAAATTCTATCAGCTATGAGTAGGCTACAGAGAAATGTACTGGGCTAGTGACTAGATACAGGGATATTCGCGAAAGTTTTGACAAAATAGTTGAAACATCCTTAAAGGATTGGGAAGGAAAAGGTACAGAAGAGTTTGGTAAGGATGCACAAAAAATGAAGACAAACATTGCGTGTATAGAAGAAACATTAAGATATCTGTGTTCTGCAATCTGCGATTGTCAAGCAATTATTGAAGAGGTAGATAGGAAAAATAAAGAAAATAACATGAATCCGTTAGCATCGTAAGGAGGTATACAAGTATACCAATATCTACTGTAACCACAAATCAAAATGATAAGAACAATACTCCAAAATCAACACATACTAATAATTCATCAAGAACTAGTGGTGTCGCAGGAACAGTTTTGCCATCATCTCGCCCTAGCGGAGTTGTGTATGAATATACAAATGATATTCAATCTTCCTCAATAGAGTAATAGCAATCGTAAATTAGTAAAGAGAGAACCCCCCCACCCTTTACAGTAGGAGTCAAAACAAATGGACTTAGTATGGAACAGAATAGAAGCGGAGCAGGTACGCCAAGAGTGTGAATCGGCCTTGAGACGTCAAGCGGGTCATATGCAAAATACGTTAGAAGCGTAC
>JAITFS010000236.1 GCA_031281195.1 Oscillospiraceae bacterium | reverse complement strand
CAAAATCTGCCAATGTTCCACGTATTATATGGAATGCAATTTATGACATCCTAGAACGATTTCATAATGGTTTAATCACAGCGGAAAGAGCCGCTGCTGATATACAAAACACTGTAGAGCTGATGCTGATGGAAATGGATATTCTTAGATGATAAAGTTTCATTTTAGTACAAAAGTTCACCACTGTAACAGCGTTAAAATTTTGGAGTTCATAAATCTATGATATGAAAAATTCATTAGAAAATTCTCAAACACGCTATTATCAATGCAATCGTATCATAGGATTGTCTGATAAAGAAGTTTATTGAGATTTAGTTTTATGTGCTTGATGAAAAAATAGGTATCATTTTAAATGAATACAGCAATAAAAACTAAAAACAACCTATCAAACTTCATGTCAACAGTTATCTTTTGTATACAACTATCGTGGACTTCATCGTGTTTGTACACACTAATAAGACTTGCTGCATACATACTTAATTCAATGTTGCCATTTGTATCACTGTTTGCATCACGTTTCTTAATTAACATACTGGTTCATTCAGAACATTTAGCACATCCTTTTAGAAATGCAATTTTTTTATTGCTTCTAATTAGCGTAGTTGTATTATTAAGAGGAATAATAAACAACATTCTTCAGTATGCACAAAATATACATAACGAACAAATGAATAATAAAATCCAGATTTCACTGATGGAAAAAAGCATGACTGTAGATATGGAGTTTTTTGACTCTCCTGACTATATAGACGCAATGCAGGCTGTATCAATGGATTCAATGGCACTGCCTAACATAGTCTGGAACATATTTGCAGGATTAAGTAGCATAATTTCGTTTCTAAGTGCGTTTTTTATACTAGGTATTGAAAATTGGATATATCCTATAATTTTAACAATAGGTGCTTTTCCGTCAGCTATATTAAGTCACCGATATATCGAACTGCTTTATAAACTAAAATTATCCCACATTAATGAAGAAAGAAAAATGAGTTATATACAATCAGTTACAAATAACAAGCTATTTGCTAGTGATATAAGATTATTTAGTTTGCGAGAGTATTTAATAATACGTTATCAAAATATTTGGACACATTTAATTGTAGGTAGAAAAGTATTATTAAAACGACATCTAATAGCGATACTTTTCGTTTCTCTAATACCAGAAGTTTTATCATTAATTATACTAATAGTAATTACACGAGGGATAATAGACGGAGTAAGTACTGTTGGAGACTACACATTATATGCCGGTTTACTCGCAACACTAGTAGGAAGCCTGGCTTATGCAATAAGTTCAGTTGCTAGGATATACGAAGATAAGTTGAAAGTGGATACAATTAAGAAATTTGAATCTCGAAAAAAATCCGTGCTTGATGAGGGACAGAAAACACTAGAAGGCGAGATAAACGTTGAATTTAAAAACGTCAGTTTTTCATATCCTAAAACTAACCATTGTGTTTTGAATAATTTATCCTTTAAGATTAAATCAAAAGAAAAAATCTGTTTGATTGGTATTAACGGTGCGGGAAAAAGCACAATAATAAAACTCCTGCTTCGTTTTTACGATGTAACAGAAGGACAAATTCTTATAAATGGTGTAGATATAAAAGAATACAATATAAATAGCTTGCGAAAAAACTTTAGCACCTTTTTTCAAGAATATGATAATTATGCGTTCACTATGCGTGAGAATGTAATTATTTCAGATTTAGAGTATACTGATTGTCAAGATAAGCGAGTCTTAGAAGCTTTAAAAAAAGTTGATGCATTAAATATACTACAAAAAAGTGACAAAGGATTAGATACTCCGATATTGCGGTTATTTGATATAAATGGGTTAGAATTATCAGGTGGAGAAGCACAAAAAATTGCACTTTCACGTGCAGTTTACAGAACTTGTAAGTGTATAATATTTGATGAACCTTCATCAACACTTGACCCTATATCAGAGCTAAACTTGTTTGAAAGTATGAAAGATTTACTCAAGGATAAATCTGCTCTTTTTACATCTCACCGCTTAAGCATTGTTCATCTTTCAGATAGGATTCTATTGTTAAACAATGGTTGCATTACAGAAAGTGGTTCTCATAGAGAACTAATGGAACTCAATGGTGAATACGCTAAATTATACACATTACAAGCAAGCAAGTATGAGGTATAGTTAATGAATACAACAGTTGTTATAATTGATGATGGAGTTTCTGAAGAACTTATTCCAAACTTGCAATTTAAACTTAAATATAAGAATAAAAAAATTAGTCACGACGAAAGTTGCGCAGATATTTATAGTCATGGGAGTATTTGTGCAGGAATAATTAAAAAGTATGCACCAAACACACAAATTGGTAGTATTCGTTTTTTAGACAATAAAGGACGCGGTACAATTAATGGTTTAGTTACATCTATTAAATGGTGTATTGATAATAATGTTAAACTTATTCACTTGAGTAATGGTACCACGCAAGCTTGTGATATTCCAAAGTTATATAAAGTAATTAGCGAAGCAGTACATAAAGGGATTATTATCGTTTCTGCTTGCAAGAATGAACGCAATGTAAGCTTTCCTGCTTCATTTGAAAGCGTTATTGGTGTTCGTGCAGATGTTGCACTAAACAATACCGAGTTTTATTTAAACAAACACCCAAACGGTGGAATTGATATTTCTGCAAGTTCGGTTCATTGTATATACCTATCAGCAAATGAATCTGTGTATACAACTCTATTTTCCAATAGTTTTGCAGCACCTGTAATATCGGCAATTATATATAATAAACTTTCAACAACAAATTTCAAACTTAATTACTCAGAAATACGAACAGAGTTATATAAAATATCTAAAAACACTTTTTATGATGAAAGATATTACTTAAATATCCTTAGTTATTTTAAAAATTTGAATTCTTCGCATGATGTGCCACTAGTCGTGTTTGTCGGTGAAGATGCATACTCTTTAGTGCAATATATAGCAAAACGATTTTTATATGATAACTATCTACCGTTATTGTTCTCTCAAAATATTAACGACTGTTCGCATGAATGTTTTTACATTGAGAGTGCAGAAATGTTCAAAAGTGTTTATTGCACAGTAGCTGAATTTTATGGTGCTAGTCTTTTGCTTGCAATAATACTAGAAAATAATATAATATCTTTAGACCCCGATGTTATTATCATTATAAATGGTACAGGTAAAGACATTGCTAGCAATTCAAATATTAAGACCATTTATGCAGAGATGTTTAATGAAGATGTTGTTTATAAACAATTGTTAGATATGCTTATGGGTTAACAACCCACCCGTAGAAAATAGACAGGAGAAAACCATGAAACAACAAACACTCAATGGAAAATGGACACTGGAAATACTCGGCGACTCACCATACAAAGGCGAACAAATACCTGTAACAATTCCCGGCTCTGTTTATTCGGCACTACTGGAAGCGGGCAAAATGCCCGACCCGTACTGGCGAGATAACGAACTCGAAGCCTTAAAGCTAATGCAATATGACTTTGCATTTACGACAGAGTTTAACTGTGATTATCCGGCACCATTACTTGTCTGTGACGGACTGGACACTATTTGTGACATTGAGCTAAATGGAAACAAAATCGGCTATGCAAACAACATGCACAGATGTTGGGAGTTTGATTTATCAAAACATTTAAACAAAAACAAACCAAATAAATTAAAGCTATTATTCCACTCACCAACAAAATATATCGCAGAAAAATTCGATGAAGTGTATGTTGAAGGCAGTGGTGATGCCATGCGAGGATTCCCGCACATTCGCAAGGCACACTGTATGTTCGGATGGGATTGGGGACCACGTCTGCCCGATGCCGGAATATGGCGGGATATTTCTATTGTAAACATCGACAAAGCCGTTATCGATAGCGTATATATCACCCAAAACCACAAACCCGACGGTAATGTTGAATTAACCTTTGATGTTGAGCAGAAATCTCTCCCATATACAATCATAATCACTGCCCCAAATAACACTACCCATACATCAAACGGCGAACCGATTATTATAGAGAACCCGCAGCTCTGGTGGCCCAATGGATATGGTGAGCAACCATTATACATAGTCGAGGTTACTTTATATGACGAAAACAAAAATGAACTCGACCGCTGGGAACGACGTATCGGACTACGCACATTAAAAGTGATACGTGAAAAAGACGAGTGGGGCGAATCCTTTAAGCATAGAGTAAACGGCATTGATATATTTGCAATGGGAGCGGACTACATACCGGAGGACAACATACTCTCACATATCACCACAGAACGAAAAAGAGTATTACTCGAAGACTGCATAGCAGCAAACTTTAACATTGTGCGGATATGGGGTGGCGGATATTACCCCGGTGATGATTTTTATGATATATGTGATGAGCTTGGAATCATGGTATGGCAGGACTTTATGTTTGCGTGTGCAATCTATGAGTTAACACCTGAGTTTGAAGCAAATATCAGAGCAGAAGTTGTTGACAATGTCAAACGCCTGCGACACCACGCATCGCTTGCCTTGTGGTGTGGTAACAATGAAATAGAGTGGCAACAAGGCATGGAATCATACACAGCAACACCAAAACAAAAAGCGGACTATATCCGCATGTTTGAATACATCATACCGCAAGAAGCCAAAGCACACGACCCCAACAGATTTTATTGGTATTCCTCACCATCAAGTGGTGGAGGATTTGACGAACCAAACAGTGACGACAGAGGAAATGTCCACAATTGGGAAGTATGGCACGGACTTAAACCATTTAGCGAGTACCGCAATCGTTTATCAAGATATATCTCCGAGTTTGGATTTCAAAGCTTTCCATGCTTAAAAACGATAAAATCATTTACAGAACCGGAAGACCGAAATATTTTCTCAAGAATTATGGAAATGCACCAAAGAAATTGTGCGGCAAACGGTAGGATAATGTACTATTTATCAAGCACATACAGATACCCAACAGAGTTTGAGCATCTGTTATACGCATCGCAACTCCTGCAAGCAGAAGCAATCCGCTATGGAGTGGAACACTGGCGGCGAAATCGCGGCAGATGCATGGGAACAATATATTGGCAAATCAACGATATATGGCCTGTTGCATCGTGGGCATCACTTGATTACTTTGGACGCTGGAAGGCACTGCATTACTACGCAAAAAGATTCTACGCACCGGTTTTAATTTCCTGTATGGAAACCGGAGAAATGACAGAACGCCCATTTTGCGTAGCAGAACCGGTTTCAATAAAAAAAGCTGCCAAACTGGCAGTCTCTAACGAAAGTCTGAATGAAATCACAGGTACAATAAAGTGGGTATTACGAGATGCAAGTGCAAACATTATAATCAACGGTGAGGAAAAAGTGAAAGTAAAACCGCAAAGCTCTCTATGGCTGTACGAACTGGACTTCTCAGGCTACGACGAACTATCTACATATTTCAGCTATGAGCTGGAAGTGAGTCAAACCCCCACCCATTTGACACACTTGTCAGGAACTGTGCTATTTTGTATGCCAAAACACTTTAACTTCATCGACCCAAAACTCACCGTAACAAGAGAAGGAGAACAAATCACAGTCACAGCAGCAGCTTACGCAAAAAGTGTCGAAATCTACTCTGATGATGAAGACTTTGTACTATCAGACAACTTTTTCGACATAAACGCAGGTTGTAAAACGGTAAACATAGTTCGAGGCAACCCCAAAAACCTAAAAGTCAGATCAGTTTACGAAATTGGCAGGATATAAAAGCAAAGTTATGATATACTAATGATAAAATAAAAAAGGAGAGTAAAATAATAGCAGGATAAAACCGTATGACCTCTGATGACATACGTACACATGCAAGTGAAATAGGTGTAAAAGCAGAAAATCAGTATAATTTAGTTTAGAGGGTGCTAGTTTTGTAATATACGGCAAGTTTGTAATGCAATTACAATAAGACAAAAAGTTACAAAAGTTACAATATGAAAGAAAAATCAAATATAACTATTGACAGGGCTTTTTTGCATGATATACTAATTGGAGTGCCCGGTTGGCACTAGCACTTATTTCAATACTACCTGATGGGTAAACTGAAAAAGAGAGCTAGACAAAATCCAAAATATTAAAAAAGATAGGAAAAATAAAAATGAAAAAGATGACCAGTTTGGGTATCCGAAACTTTGATCTGCTTTATAATTGCAAGAACGTGGACGAGGTAGATAAAGCGTTAAATAAGTTCGATATTCCTAAAGACCCTGTTAAACGCAAAGATTTTCTTCATCAATTTATGGGAATAACACAAGTTTTTGCATGTGGCAGTTCGACACCAGATGAAGATTATTATGTGGCACGCCAAGAACTTATTTTTATTAATGAACAAAAGAATAGTGAAAGCGAATAATTAATTGCTTCATAGGCACTTTATACACAGCATGTAAGGAAGGAAATTAGACCGGTGAAAAGCATTCGAGATATATTTGATGAAATATTTTATTATCCAGATCAAATAACAATGCCACTAGCATATATCAGACGTAAGGTAATTGAGTATGTCTATAAATCATTACCAAAAAAGGAATTTGTTGTAAAGTTTGAATCGAGTATCAGCATGATTCCAGAAGGTAAATCATTTACTGGTGATTACTCGACATCTAAGAAAGAACTTCGCCTATACTATAGAACTGAAGATGTTGAATATAAGTTCAAGGAACGTATGAACTTCGCAGAAGCCATTGCGTTCCTTGTTTTACGTGTTGTACCCTATCAATTAGGCGAAAGGAAATATGATGAGTTAAATTCAGATGATTTATTTTACTTTGCCTCAAAACTACTAAGATACTACGCCTCAATGAACAATGGTGCAATTCTGCGAGGAAACTATGGTCTTGGATCTGAGGAAGAAGTGAAAACCAATATAATTAAATACTATGGAGAAATAAATGAGCCATCAGACAACAAGGAAATTATAGATAACGTTTTTGATGAGTTATTTGAAGATGATGATAATGCTTATGAAGAAAATCGTTGTTTTCGATGCGAAACACGAATAATTAAAGATTATTTAAGTGTGGTAGATTTACACAAAAGAGAGGCTAAAATTCATATTAAGGAAACCGATGGATACGCTCATCCCAAAGGTGATCTTCATTGTGCAAAAGATAGTAGCAGATATGTAATATGGCACACTGATGAAGCAACATTGTCTAATATCCGTGTTAAAAATTGGTACGGTGAGGATATATCTCCCATTAATGCTATTAGTATCATCATTGCCCATGAGCTTGGACACTTGGTATTACATAGGCGTTTATCAAAAGAAAAAAGAGCACAAGGGAATTGCGAAATAGAAGCGTTTAAATGGGCTCGTTATATGTTAGAAGCAAGAGAATATCGTTATAATGAAGGACATATTGATAGTAAATACACAAAAGCTTGTAAAAAATGGAAAGAATACATAACATTACTGTTAGATGCTATGGGTTATGATAAAAAATCAATTAATGAGATATATTCTAACTAAGAAACATTGGAATAAAAATTACTTATTTATAAAAAGATTAACTATTAAGTGTCAAGCATAAAATTTTGAATTTTGAAAAAATATTAGATAGCAGAAAAATGGGTCAACAAAGAGAGTGCCAAACGATACTTTTTGAAAAAGTAGTGAGAAATTAATAATTACGCTGCACTAATAAAAGGTTGCCTCGACTTCTCAAGAGCGTAAATAAGTCTCACAAGTTTTTTTAGCAGCATGAGATACAGAAACATTGTAATACTTGCCCTCAATTCTCTTCTTAGCAAGATAATCAGCGAAAGTAGGTTCCCAAAGGCAAATGAATTTAGTGGTATTAAAAAAAGCAAATCATAAATACCGAGAACCACGTTTTTCTATGCGTGAGAAAGAAGAAGTTAATTACCCCGATTGATAAATAGATGGAGAAAGTCCAGCGTACGCAAGTATTTTATCAGGTGAATCAAACCGAGAAATGTCACCAATCTCAGCGAGAATCATAGCCCCCATGCGATAACCAATACCAGGAATTGTTAAGGTAGGTGAGTTCATGCCATCCATGATAGTTACAATAGCACTCTCGACTTCATCAATCGCTGAATCAAATTCACCAATTAATTTTATCGTATGCTAAAGTTCAAGCGATTTAACAGGCATTTTAGAACCAATAAAACGTCTTGTCGCATCTCTGAAAAGCACAGCAGTATCATTACCGTAATGACCCTTAAAGGCAACATACAACAAGTATTTCAATCGTGTTAAATGAGCGTTGGCAATGTGATGGATACCGGGAAACTCTATCAAAAGTGCGTAGACAGTTGCCATGTGTAGCGTAGGAACTAACTTCTCCAACTCAGGAAAGAGGATATTTACAAGTCTAGCTATTGATTGTTTAAGTTTAGCTCTCTTTTTAACCTTATCAAAACGATACCGCACAAGTGACTTTAGTTCCTCGTTATGATATGCTAAGTCTGAATGGAACTTTAAGTCCAAATCAGATGCAAGCATAACGGCAATAGTTCGAACATCAACCTTATCAGTTTTAGTTTTTCTTAGGCTAAGGATCTTCCTGAAAAGAGTTGAGGGAGGTTGATGACAAAGGGGGCAAAATCTTTGTCATCGAGAAAACCGAGCAAGTTGTAGATGTAGTGTCCGATGGTTTCAAGTCCTACTCTTACATTGACAAAAAATTTAGTAACTGTCTGAATTTTCTGAAAAGGTCATCAAACCTGTCTATGTTGTTTGAAATCTCAAATACTTCATACAGCACCTCACCACCATAGCCAATGATAAAGCAATCATGCTTATCCTTTACAACATCATTTCCGACATAAACCATGGAGAGAGACATTAAAAACTACTCCTATATAATACGAGGAGTTGTACTCTATACTTGACGTAGATTCTACGATTGTACCCACAGTAAGAGGTCGTCTGTTGATTGGTTCAATCTTAACCTTGCTGACAGTTACATTGCTATTATTAAGATCTACTTGATTATCGGATAATACATAATATGGGTATGCTCTCCCACCAGTTGCAACAACCATCACAAAACCACGATAATCAGTACGTGACCTTGTAGTACTTTCTCCACTAAATAATCTGGAAAACCCGGTATTTCCACTAGATCCCCATTGGTTGATTGATGCATCGCATACATCTTTTCCAATGTTTTTATGTTTATAACTATAAGTATTCACCTCATTAAAAATTATATGATAACTGTAGATTATCAGTAATATTTTGCCAAGTTTTAGAGAAACTTGGGTGAGCGGTCAAAGTAAGTGCAACGAAAAATTAAATGATTGCATTTAATTTGACAAAACTCGGTTGTGTTTACTCTAAATTTATTGAATAAGGTCATAAAAATAATCAACATCATATAAGTACACGCTAACGCTAGAGGATGCAAAAATCCGATTATTCGGTCAGAGTAAATGCGTCTCCATCTATTAACCCTTGTTATTAGAATAATTCAGAGGTGAAGTCGCGTCAAGGGACAAGTTAAACGCAATGCGCACTTGACGCGACTACACCTCTGATTTGGTAAGTAATCAAGGGTTTAAGGTGAAGTATATTTTTACAAACTAAATGCGACTCTCTGATTTGTGTTATTAAATGCAACAGTTAAAGAAAGGGCGGTTGCATTTATGTTGTCTGTTTAAGTTAGAGAAACTTGACATCGTTCCGAGTACGAAATTGGCAGGATATAAAAGCAAAGTTATGATATACTAATGTCTGAGAAGGCAAATTTTAAGTTTCAAACTTAAAAACTACAAACATTTCAAAAGTTTTTAAGTTAGAAACTCAAAACTCTTGACATTCAATTATTGTAGTGCTATTATAAATGTCGGGGTGCTAATATAATGAAAAATCGTCAAAGTTACCTAAATACATTATTAGAGTTTCTTGATAAGGAAGTTATCAAGGTTATTGTCGGCGTTCGCAGATGTGGAAAATCGACCTTACTAAAACTCTTTACAGCAGAACTGAAAAAGCGAAAGATACCGGCTAAAAACATAATTCATATAAACTTTGAAAGTATGAAGTATCGGGATATAACTGATTACAATCTTTTTTATGACTATGTTTCGGAGTGTATCCCCGAAAATGGCAAGGTATATCTGTTAATAGACGAGCCGCAAAATGTAACCGGTTGGGAAAAAGCTGTAAACTCATTCAAGGTTGATTTTGATTGCGACATTTATATAACCGGTTCAAACGCAAGCCTTTTATCAAGCGAACTTTCGACACTGATTGCAGGGCGGTATGTGGAAATTGACCTCTATCCGCTGTCATATAAAGAATATTTGGACTTTCACGGTATAGAAAAAAACGATAAAACATTTCAAAATTATCTCAAACTCGGCGGTTTTCCCTCTATCGTAGAGCTTGGTGAGAATGTTGATAGAATAAACGATGTACTGGACGGGATTTACAATACCGTTATTGTTAAGGATGTTATAGCTAAAAACAAAATAAAAGACGAGGAACTTCTGCAAAAAATCGTTGCTTTTTTGGCTGATAATGTGGGTAATTCCACTTCCTCGAATTCTATAGCAAACAGTTTGGTCAGCGAAAAGCGTATAGATAATACAAAAAAAGCACCCGCAGTAAGCACCGTTGAAAGCTATATCAACGCATTGGAAAAAGCGTTTATTTTCTATGAAGCAAAGCGTTATGATGTCAAGGGAAAAACTTTATTAAAAACACTCGGTAAATACTACATTGTTGATATTGGGCTCCGCAATATGCTTTTGGGGTATCGTGATGTTGACCGGGGACATATTTTAGAGAATATTGTATATTTAGAGCTTAAGCGGCGTGGATATAATGTGTTCATTGGCAAGGTTGACGAAAAAGAGGTTGACTTTATCGCAGAAAAAGCAAGCCATAAGTTGTATATTCAGGTTTCGGAAACTTTGGGCGAAACCAGCACTTTGGAACGCGAGCTTGCACCTTTTCGTGCAATAAAAGATAATTACGAAAAAATAATAATCACAAATGATAAGACCTTCGTAGAAAGTTATGAGGGCATAAAGGTTAAAAACACAGTAGATTGGCTCTGCGAATAGGATTGTAAAAACAATTATATTTGTGTAAAATTATATCTATGATATACTAGTAAAAAATGCATAATTCATAATAATGTAAGTGAATAAAGTGTTTGATATTTATGCTTTTCGTAAAGCGGAGCATGGATGCGGAGCGCCGCGAGAGGAACACGGATGTTCCTTTGAGCGGATAGAAAACACTAAATATTAAACCTTTATGAACAATGAAGAAGGAAAAATAAAAAAGGAGAGTAACACATGAAGACAAAAGTATTAGGAGAAAGATCATTACCGAATATCCCTTGGGAAGACAGACCAAAAGGCAGCATCGACACAGTGTGGCGATACAGCAAAAACCCGGTGATAAAACGCGACCATATACCATGCTCAAACTCTATATTTAACAGTGCAGTAGTACCATACAAAGACGGATATGCAGGAGTATTTAGAGCAGACCACAAATCACGTGTTATGAACATACATGCAGGATTCTCAAAAGACGCACTCAACTGGGACATTAACCCCGAAATAATCAAGTTCAAAACCGACATACCCGAAATGGAATATTTCCAATACGGCTACGACCCGCGAGTATGCTTTATAGAAGACCGCTATTACGTCACATGGTGCAATGCTTATGCAGGAATGCCAACAATAGGCGTAGCATACACCTACGACTTTAAAGAGTTTGTACAACTCGAAAACGCATATCTGCCATTTAACCGTAACGGTGTTATGTTCCCACGCAAAATAAACGGTGAATATGTAATGATGTCAAGACCCTCCGACAACGGACACACACCATTTGGAGACATGTTTATATCACGCTCATTAGACATGACATATTGGGGTAGACACAGACATTTGATGAGCCCTGCCGGAGGTTGGGAATCTACAAAAATCGGAGCAGGCGGAATACCAATCGAAACAGATCGAGGATGGCTAATTTTCTACCACGGAGTGCTCACATCATGCAACGGCTTTGTATACAGCTTTGGAGCTGCACTGCTTGACACTAACGAACCTTGGAAAGTTCTGAAAAGAGGAATCGACTATCTAATCAGTCCGCAAGCACCTTATGAGCTGATGGGTGACGTGCCAAATGTATGCTTCCCATGTGCAAACCTTGTTGATGCCGACACAGGAAAAATCGCCATTTACTACGGAGTTGCCGACACCCACACAGGCATCTGCTTCACCACAGTAGACCTCGTAATGGACTTTCTCGACAACAACTTGAGATGATAATTCATAATGAAAATAGATATAAGTGAATAAAGTGTTTGATATTTATGCTTTTCGTAAAGCGGAGCATGGATGCGGAGCGCCGCGAGAGGAACATGGATGTTCCTTTGAGCGGATAGAAAACACTAAATATTAAACC
>JAITFS010000188.1 GCA_031281195.1 Oscillospiraceae bacterium | reverse complement strand
CGTTACTAAAAGCGGGTGAAACCCTGTAGAATCAATAAACTTCCACACATCCTCACCCGGTAATATAGTAAATATCGACATGAACGACATGACTACCCATGATGCAAGTGACCAAATTAAAGAAACAGTCGCAATGATATAGCATATATGATACAGTACTGGCTTTCTCTTTGGATTGTAAAAGCATAATGCAAGTATATAAACCAAAATTGGTAGAAGCAATCCAGCGACATGAAACAATGCCAGACCAAATGCCGTATACTCTGCACCGTTTATCACAACATGTGCGTTGAAGTTCCAAAAAACAAAATTAACTATCGAACCACCATAAGCTAATCCAACAAGTGCATGTCCTGCTTCATGCAAAAATGCGTATAGAAAAAACCATATTGGCACAAACAGCAGACTACATACTATAACTTTAATTGAAAGTAATGCGTGTTTTGACTCTGATTTCTCATTCATTATTAGAAAACTCCTTAATCACTGTTCGCTCATTTAATTAATTTTCTCACACTTTTATCAACACCATCTTTTTTATCTAAACATTTGGCTAAACGCTCCATTTCCAGCAAAACAAGGTCAATCATATCATTTGAAACAGAAATATCTTTTTCCCACCACCAGTTTTTAATCTTAATATACGACTCTGATTTCTCAGGTTCAAAACGAGCAACAAAACGATTCCCATATAATACAGGAATTACATAATAACCATACTTTCTTTTTGAAACAGGTATATATACTTCCCATGTATACTTAAAATCAAACAGTTTCAACAACATATCGCGATCCCACATTAAATTATCTAACGGAGCAATAAACCGTACCGCTTTCGAGGTTGTTAAATTGTTTGTATCAAAAATACCCGTATCTTCACTTCTAATATAAAACTTCGCTGAGATGCCTTCAACTTCAATGCATTTTACTAACCCATCAGCAATATATTCATCAAGAAAACGCTGTCTTAGTTCCTTGTTGGGCATGAGGGTTGCCAGCCAACCTCCACCATTTTTATTCCAAAGCATACCCACACTTCCAAGCCGTCTGTAAACATACCATTTCATAAAATCATGTTCTGTTTTAAATGGGTTGGGTTGATTAATAATATCATCAGGCAGCAGGTTTTCAATAAGGTCATAAACCTTGTTAACACCAATTTTTTTGAAAACACCAACTTTTCCTAAATGAAATAGATAATCCATCGCAGCACTTGATAAGTTCCTGTGTCCCCAACGCCCTGAACCAACTGAACCCAGCTGTATATGCTTAGACTGCATAGGTCCGTTTTCAGCTAGAATATCTAGTACCGTGTTAATGTAAAGTATTGCATCTTCTGATTTTCTGTTTTTAAGTGTAGAAATTGCTTCAAATGCTCTCTGCTGACGGATAAAATTAAAGTAAGGCCAATCCTCTTGTAGGTAGACGGACATCATTTTATCCCACCCATCAATTAAAAGCCTGTCCTCGTAAAGTAGCTGCTCCAGCATTTGCGGTCTGTAATCACGTACTCTTGACTGCAAAACAAGGTCTGTATTTCTCCCGATAATATTAAGGGGATCATACTGAATACATCTCACTTTTTTCATGAAATCAAGAACCCCAGCAACGCCCGAAAGTTTTTGAGAATCAGTTAATTTTTGATATGTTAATAAAAAGTTGCAGGCATCATGTTTACTTATTTTCATTTTTTCTTTGGCTCACTCAATGAGCTGCCTCCTAATAATAAAAGTAGATAAACACCATTTTCTGTTTTTAATATATCATAATCACTGGGAGTTTTGCTCTATCCAATCCATTTAAGCAAAAACTCCTCTACATCAGGGTGCATAAACATCTCGGTATATCGGTATCTTCTTCACCTTTTATACCTGTTTTATCTAACGACGAATCATTCGACTTATCATTTATCAAATCATTCTGATTACATCCATACAAGAGGACTAATGCAAAGCATAACACAACAAACAATGAACATCTTAACACTCTTCTTTGCAATAAAAAACACTCCTTTTACACATATTTTCATTTTTCTTCTTTTCTCTTTAATGCCAATGGATACTCTTCTTTTGCATATTCAGGGTATGTTAAATTCTTTGGAGGATAGTCAAATAGAAATATTTTTTCTATTTCACTTTCTATGGGAATATCTCCAAAAGTGTAAATATTAGCAAAAAATACTTGTCCATTTGCTTTTAAAACGATCCCATCAACTATAGCATGAACCCAATAATCGCAAAGAGGTTCAATCTCGAAATCAATTGCTCCCGATTCTTCAAAGAGTTCTCTTTTTGCAGCCACTAATGGTGTTTCGCTGATTTCAATATGTCCACCCTGCGACTCCCAAGTTGTCCTGTTTTTATGCTTGCTTAAAACCCATTTTCCTTTATATACAGAGATAATATCAGCATACTTATATTCACTTAATGTGTTGTATGGATAAGTTATACATTCAATTATTCTGTATTCCATTATTTCTTAACCTCATGGGCATTGTACTTTCTCTTTCTCCATATTTAATATAAAGTCCGGTACATAACATGGCTTAATGTCGATATCTTTCCATACATCCCCTAATATATATGGTTCGTTATTTAACCATTCATTTGTAAGAGCGTCTCTTGAAGGAAAATCGACTATCATTATTGACCCAATCATTTTACCTTCGTCATCGAGTATTGCTGCTGCATATAATAATTTGCGTGCTTTTATCAATTTCTTTGCACATTCAAGATGCTGCTCTCGGGCGTTACTCCTTCGTGTGCTGGCTTCACTGTCTTTACCATCATAGGCTGTTAACAAAAAGTGCATTTTTCCACCTCATTTCTGAAATAAAATCTGATATCACACTTACTTTATTCTCACCAATGTTCTATCAAAACACATCATGCAAGTTGAGTTTGTTTTTTAGCATGTATCGGGTTATTAAGTAAAATGCAAGTCCTATGCCAGCAACAAGAATAATTATCGGGAGAAGCATTGCCTGTGATTGCCCGAAATCACTGAGACTATTAATAAAACTGCTTACTCTTTCACTAATACTTGCCAACACCATAATAGTTGTGATTACAGCAACCAATATCTGTAACAATGTTGTAATTGCAATAAAGAATCCAAATGCAACCAATCTACGGTATTTGTTAGTGAGCATACCAAGTGATAGACATGTATATAGCAAAAGTATGCTGCTGAATAATATGAGCAGTTGTAAAAACAGTATTTCGATTGTAAGAATAGTTGCGAAAATCGGTTCATTGTTTAACATTGCAGAAATATCTTCTGCAAGTGAATGGAAAAATCTAACGATAGCAGACCATGGAGCAGATAATATGATAATAGATATTGTAACCACAATAGTACTGGCAACACTGCATATCGAAGACACCAACATTTTACTTAAAATAAGCTTGTCAACACTAACCGGAAGAGTCATCATCAGATAACCTTCATTCGAAAGAAGATTTTTTCTAAATCTTTCTAAAATCAATATTAATGTGAGTATACTTATGCTTGCTATTAGTATTACTGCTACAATTATACTAATAATAGCAGGTGTATTGGTAGGTAGAGTTTGTAAAACTCTGCTGACAATAGAAACTATAATAAGTGCTCCGTATAACGGCAGAAATACACGACCCATTGCTAAAATTTCGTAATTCATTAATTTTCCTAACATTTGAATACCTCCCTAAAATATGTGTCTACAGACACACTATGTTTTTCACGCAGCTCATCAACTGATGAATTAAGAGCAATTTCACCATTTTTTAGAAACACTACATCATCAAGAACTTGTTCAATATCTGATATTAAATGCGTTGAAATAATAACAGAAGCTTCGGGATTATA
>JAITFS010000157.1 GCA_031281195.1 Oscillospiraceae bacterium | reverse complement strand
TTTGAAGATTTAAAACGCACAGCATTCGCTAACATGACACAATTACTCGAAAACCTAGCCACACAACTACGCCAAACAGCACAAGCAGTCGAAGATCTCGACAACGAAATAGCTTCAAGGATTGGTATTCAATAAGCAATACCATACGCATAACAAGCACAAAAGTCCGTGTTTTTAGTGAATGTCCTCATAAATGCAGGAATCTTAAAGTCACGGACTTTAGCTATCGGTGAAAGCATGAAAAAGATTGTATTTATATCTATATTACCAAGCGATTTTGCGACACCCAATTATTTTCACTCATGTTTGAATCAAAGACCAGTTAGTGCATATATGACATTTGCAGAAGAGAATATATTTGATGGTGATATATTATCAATGATACACCCATAGACAGGTTAACGGTGTCATCAGGAGTTAGATTAAATGAACAAGAACAATACATGGAGGATAATAAATGTCAAAAATTATAATAGTTCAAGACATTGCCGACATGAGAAAAACTGCAATTTCCAGGCATAGTGCATCATTTGATGTAACTATCGCATCTATCACGGGTGGAAATACTGAAGCTGTTGCCGGTGCAAATGTACTGGGCGCATATATTGAAAGACTTTCGCACCGTTATGCAGCAGCACTCCCACTTAGTGCAAATGATATTACATTAATCGCAAGTAAATTTTTGGAAAGAGACAGACAAGCAGCTAGAGAAATAGGAGTTAGAATTCGGCATGAATCAGATCTTGAAAGATAGACAAGCGACAATAACTATTGAACATAATGCCCAAATGAAGCAATACGACAATCGTTTGGATGAGTTTCAGTTGAAGAAAAATGAAATTGAAAGATGTCTTGACGATTTGCATGGCTTTCGTATAAAAATGAAAGCTGAACTAGAGTATAGAAAAAGCGAACTGTTGCAAAAAGGTGTATACGAAGATATATCGATGTTTCAAGAAATTGAAAATGCATTGAATGATGATTATCAAAAAGCGGAATATGCATTTATGAACGAACAAGATGAAATTGATCGTGAGCGAAAAAATATTTTGTTTGAAAAGGATGATGTAGAAAAAGAATACAATCTTGCGATATTAGCACTTAAGAAGGAGGCAGAGTCGTGAGTACAGAAATCACCCCGGGCACAGTCCGTCATGGACTCACAGCGCAGAATCGTGCTATAGGGCAAATTATGACACAAATTTCGAGTTTATTACACGACATTGAAGCTTACAACAACGACAACAGATTAAGAGGTGCTGCCTATACATCACATAAGACCTACATGACGCAAGGGCATGGTGACTATCTGGGTAAACTCGAAAGAGCTCTCGCTGCGAAACATACGGCTAACCAAACACACATTAATGCGCTTGACACTTATCTGTCAACGCATAGTTGGTTTCATTCCGGACAGATTCATAATGAAATTGACTGTTGGACTATCCAAATCAATTTGTTAAATGTGTTAATGATTGCATCTCCAATCATCGGTTTGTTTATGCGAAACACACGAGATAATCTAATCAATCTCCGAAACAATCGCCGCCAGAAGTTACAGCAGATTGAGAACTATATCAACGCAACACATAGTATATATGATGAACCAAATCGTTTGGTAGCAGAAGTTGATCGCTCACTTGTGAGGATTGAGTTTGCAGACCGTTGCATGACGACTGGTGCTGTGACATTACCGACTATGGTACGAGTCGATGAAATTATAAAAAAGCAGCGTATATTTAGAGAGGTGATGCCTAACAGTGAGTACACCTGGGAGCAGATTAAAGCGATGTCTCCCGAAGAAAGAGCACGATTATTTGAAAGCGATATGCGTTTGATGGCTGCGTTTGCTGTGACTGAAGGCTTGGCAAGTGCTCATAATGTTGATAGTCAGATATTTTTTGAGTTTCATGATGTGTTTTGGTGGAATGACTACGGGCGAACTGTTGATGGTAAAATGATTCTCACAGAAATTGATGGAAGAATGAACATGTTTTTACATAGACCTGATGTAAATGGTGTTTCTGTTCCTTTTGGCTTTTTTAACCCCGACCCTTTTCAAACAATATTTGATAATGGCTGGGATGGAACTGTATTTAGTTTTTATCATTTTAGAAGCACCGATATACCTGAATCATTGCGAGACCGCACTGATGAGATGAAAGAAATAGCAACACATTATGCATTGCGTAGCAACTCTGAAAATGCCGGTAAAGCCATATTGAACTACTTAGGATATTATGAATCTTTGGAAATGGGTAACCCTAAAACGAGTTTTTTTAGCAGCGAACTTGACGTTATTGCAGGACGTTGGTCAGGCACTAGCGGACGAAAAAATTTTTACAACGAAATTGAAGCACATGCAGATTTACTTCTAGACAATGATCTAAGAGCGAACCTCTCAAGGGCAGCAATGGAGTTAAGAGGTAGAGGCGAAGAAGCCTATTTTAATGCTGTTGCCATCGCGGATATGGCTGCTAATGATAATAGTATTGATAAAATACTGATGGATATACTTTGGTACTTTAGAAATACTCTAAGATAGAAGCGATTAGTGGCGGAAAACCGGAGGGTAGGTATATGCTTGTAAGTAAAAAAGTCTTATTTCTTTGTACAATAATTATTACAATTGTTATGTTGACTGGGTGCGGCAGAAGAATAAATCCCGATGTAATTGAGATATTTGAAGAGGCATACAGGCAAAGCACATTCGCTGAATTCACTGAGGGTATGAGCAGATATAGAATGGTAGTGTTACTAGGTGTTACCGAAGTTGAGTTACTATTACGTTATGTAGATGATGCTTGGACAGGGACATTAAAACATAGCGAGCTTGATAAACCTTATGAAGAGAGAATCGTTGAAAGTTTAGTTGCTGAGATATCCGGGGATTATTTAGTAATATACTCCGAACCGGAAAGTATGATTCCTTTAGCAGATTTTTTCTTCAACCGCTTTGAACCGGCATTTTTTGTAATTGAAAGAGCGGGTTATGGTACTTTTGAAGACCGGCAAACAGCTATTGCAAACGGTATTTATGATCTCGATTACTCAGTAGAGTTTATGGAATTATTTTATAACAACTTTATTTCTGTTCTTTCTAATTTTGAAGAAAAAGATCGATACTTTTATAGTTTAAATAAGATATATTTTTCGAAATTCAATGGATGGTATCACGGACTCGAAGGCTTTAGTTTCCAAATGCTTTTCAATGAAGAAAGTGAACGAAGAGCGCATAGATGGTCGGTTGATGCTGAAATGGTTTTTTATGAAGTACTACAAAGACGTTAGGAATTAAGGCTTGTATGTTATGAAAAAAAGATTCTATATCATTACAGTAATTACAGCAGCTTGTATTATTTGTATTGGAATAGTTGCTTCTGTTATAACATACCTGACCAACCGAGAGGAAAGGCGTGTTTTCCATGCTGTAGTTAACTACGTAGATGAGTACGGAGATTCAATAATAACTCTAGGCGAGCTTATGGATTTTGAATGGGATACTCTTGCATATTTTATAAGTGGAATTTCAAAAGATGATATAAACCAAGCTATCGGAGCGACATACATAGGACCAACAAGTACGGTTGAAGGATTCATCTTTGTAAAAGACGGAGAAGTTGTTTATTATGAAATATTTAGAGATCGCTTTGATCCTGAGATATTTGCAAGCCAACGTCACCTAAACCGAACAAAAATTTTTCTTGATGCAAGAATACCTGCGTATTATACAGAAAGAAATATTCGAGTTTTCACCCATTATGACGAATTTGAAATTGGATTAAATAAATATGGCGAATATTATATAGTTAGATCAGTAAGCGAAGAGGAAATTACACGAGGAGATTTTGTTAGACATGAGTTTGATTCTGTTATATTAAGAGTTATACAAGATTTTGACAGAGCAAAAAGAAATGCCGATTTGCGCGGAATAGAGCTATTTGTGTTTTCTTATACTTCAGCTTCTGAAAAATATGGTTTTGTCTTGGACAGGAGAAGAGGAGGCTGGGTATATTATGACACGGATACGTCTGGTCCTGGTGGGTTGAAGTTTTTCGTTGAGCTTAAAAACAGTGATTTTGAAAGATTGATTAATGTTATTGAAGAGTCCGGGTTAAGAGACTGGGAGGATATTTATTACGATGATTCAATTGCGTTTGACGATGTTAGTCAGTTTTCTTGGAGTGTTGGAATAAAATATGATAACAATAAAAGATTTAATCTCCGAGGACTAGGCAACTCTTCTGAAGGTCATCCACCGGAAGAACAATTTAGCGTTTTAACAGATTTCATAAGGACAATTGGTGCAGAAATAATGGAGCGACATATAGTTAGAAGTGTTACAGAGTAAGATAGTCAACTTGATTTGTAACTTTTAAAAAATATGTATTGACTTTATTAATACATTGATATAAAATGAATATTATCTCGCTAAAATTGATTATAAATGGGTATAGTGTAAAAACATAGAAAAGTAAAGAGGAGGGATTAAATCATGGCAGGACAAATTCGTATGACCCCAGAAGATATGCGTTCTAGAGCTGGTGATGTAGACGGACAACGCAATGCATTTGGAGATGTAATCACTAGAATG
>JAITFS010000060.1 GCA_031281195.1 Oscillospiraceae bacterium | reverse complement strand
CGTTTTAAGTAATTAATTGCAGCTTTACCATCATCAACAGTATCAACAACAATATTTTGCAAAGCTCCGCCAAGTGCTGTTTCTATTGCAATGGTGTACTCGTCTTCGGTTTTTACAAGACTACCAACAGTTCCATGAATGTTTTTTAGTGCTCCGCGAGAAAACTCTTGCATCACCATTTTTACAGAACCCGAATATCCCTTAAACTCTTTTTCCATTTCTTGCAGAATATTCTGTGTGGATTTAAGTGTATTTAACTCATAAGTTAAACGCTCCAGTTTTTCGCCGGACTCTTTTGCTTTTTTTGCACGATTTTCAGCTTTGAGTGTAAGACCGTTAAGAACATTTCCAAGAGATGTAAGCTCTTCTTTAGATTTATCCAGTTCTTTTACAAGAGATTTATGATCTTTTTCATGCTCTTTGAAATCTTCCTTTGCAACAGCAAGCTCTTTTTCCACAGAGGTTTCCATGTCAGTTATTTCTTGTGCTTGTGAAGCCAGTGCAGTAAACTCTGAGCGTTTATCATTATGTTCTGCTTGTAGATTTTGTTCTTGATTTATTAAAGTACTGTGTTTTTCGGTTGATACACCTGATGAATCAATAATATTTTGTAGTTCATTTCTTAGTGTTTCTATATTTTGGTTTATTTTTGCTTTTTCGTCAGCAATTTCCTTTAGTCTATCTTCCTCTATGGTAATTTCGTCGCCTACGCCATCACTGTGAGCATCCTGATTTTTAATTTCTGTAGAAAGGTTTTCGATTTGACTATTATTGCTTTCTAATTGTGTTTTTAAGACAGCTATCCTTGAGTCAACCTCGCTGCTTTGTACCTCTGTATTTTGGATTAAGTCACGTACTCTGTCAGCTTCAATGTCAGTGTCTTTTGTCATTTCTGCGAGTGAATCAGATTCTATGTTACTATCATCAAGCTCAATTTTTGATGTATCGTATTTACGTGTAGCTTCAGCATAATCGGCATCGTTTTTTTCTATACGGGATTTTAAAGTTTCTAGCTCACGAAGCCAAAGAGATACTTGAATACCCTGTTGCTCAGCGGTTAGTAACAAATACTTTTTAGCAACTTCTGATTGCTCTCTAAGTGGTTCGACATGCTCTTCAAGCTCACCGATAATATCACCAATTCTGACAAGATTGTCTTCTGCTTGCTGTAGTTTACGTTCAGATTCGTCTTTTCTATGTCTGTATCGTGAGATACCGGCAGCTTCTTCAAAAATCTCACGCCTATCCTTGCTTTTTGTTGATAAAATATCTGATATTCTGCCTTGACCGATTACACTGTAACCTTCACGCCCAAGCCCTGTGTCCATTAGAATGTCTACAACATCTTTTAATCTCACAAGCGATTGATTGATGTAGTATTCACTTTCTCCACTGCGGTAATATCTCCTGGTGAGCATAACCTCTGTTGTATCAAGGCTTATATGCCCTTCGGAGTTATCAAGAATTAGTGAAACCTCTGCAAATCCTAACTGTGAACGTCTTTGCGTACCGCCAAATATGACATCCTCCATCTTTCCGCCACGAAGTGTTTTTGTAGATTGTTCACCCATAACCCAAAGAATAGCATCGGAGATGTTTGACTTTCCGCTGCCATTTGGTCCAACAATTGCTGTGATTGGTTTTTCAAAAGCTAATCGTGTTGCTGTTGGAAAAGACTTAAATCCTTGGATTTCCAGAGACTTGAGATACAGATTAAACACATCCTTTTTACATACCTTTGATGCATTATATATCTTTGGTTTTCATTTTTCAAGAGAAAATCGCACAAAAATACAAAATAATGTGGTTGATTTTTAGCAGATATACTATATACATGGATATAGTATCAATGGATATAATAATCACTGTTATAATATACAGGGATGTTATATCAAGTTTTCAGAACTATATCTTCGACAGCGTTTGAAAACCCTCTTTCATGCTTGGGTATAGACTGCAAAATAGTTTGTAGTATTCCTCATATTTTGCGGAGTTCTCCGCAATCGGGTTTTGTGCAGGGTTTACAACTATTAGCTTTTTACAAGCTTCTGATACACTTGGATATAAACCAACTCCAACACCTGCCAGGATTGCAGCACCCAGTGCCGGACCCTCTTTGTTTTGAATGGTTGTAACCGGAAGCTTAAATATATCTGCAATCATCTGACGCCATATTTTACTTGCTCCACCGCCACCTGTTGCACAGATTTCACTAAACTCAACGCCCATATCACGCAAAACATCAAGAGATTGCCTTAATGCGTAAATAACACCTTCCATAACAGCTCTTGTCATATCATATCTTGTGTGAATTGCGGATAATCCAAAGAACACTGCACGTGCATTTGGATCAAGTATCGGGCTACGCTCACCCATCAGGTATGGTAAAAATATCAAACGATTTGCACCAATTGGTATTTTATCTGCTTCTGTTGTCATTAAATCATATACATCTCTACCTGCTGCAACAGCTTCTTTTGTCTCTGCTTCAAATAAATTGTTACGCAACCATTGAAGTGACATTCCGGCAGCCAGTGAGCAACCAAAAACAGTCCACGCTCCCGGTACAGATGCACAAAATGTGTTAACTCTGCCACCCTTATCAACAGCAACTGCATCAGCATGTGCAAATAGAACACCTGATGTACCGATTGTTATAAATGCTTTACCTTTATCCACAACACCTGTGCCAATTGCGGCGGCAGCATTATCGCCACCACCATAAACAACAGGTGTGCCTTCTTTTAGTCCTGTTAGTGATGCTGCTTCTTTAGTTATTTTACCTGCGATTTCATAAGATTCATGTACATCCGGCAGTAACTCACGGCTTATATCAAGCTTATCCAACACTTCAATAGACCAATCGCGCGTGTTTATATCAAGCATGTTCATACCGGAAGCATCTGCTGCTTCTGCTCCATACTCCCCTGTTAGTTTAAATCTTATATAATCCTTTGGTAA
>JAITFS010000050.1 GCA_031281195.1 Oscillospiraceae bacterium | reverse complement strand
AAGTTGAAAATAAGGAGGAAGAATAAAATGGCAAAAGCAACAGTACAATCAATTATTGAAGACATTAAAGCTCTTACAGTAATAGAATTATCAGAAATGGTAAAAGAACTTGAGGAAATTTTCGGTGTTTCAGCAGCAGCAATGGCAGCTCCTGCAGCAGGTGCAGCAGCAGGTCCGGCAGCAGCGGCAGAAGAACAAACTGAGTTCACAGTCGTTATGACCAGCTTCGGTGGTAACAAAATCAGCGTTATCAAAGAGGTTCGTGCAATAACCGGTCTTGGACTCGCAGAAGCAAAGGCTCTTGTTGAAGCAGTCCCTGCTAACATCAAGGAAAATGTCAGCAAGGACGAAGCAAACGAAGTCAAAGACAAACTCGTTGCAGCAGGCGCAGAGGTAGACTTAAAGTAGTTAGTGAGCTAATAAAATAAGTTTAATTTGTATTGGAACATTCTTAAATGTTCCAATACTTTTTTTGTTGTTGACGTTCATGAGAACCTATGATATAATGACCACACTTTTTAATCTTGAAAGGATGAGAACATGCTGGAAGTAAAAGATGAAGCGTTGCCGGGCACAGCAAAAACTTATGCAAATCAAGGCGAGAAAGGGTTTGCAAAAATAGAAATGCTGCTTGAAGCAACAGGTGGACTTAGTTTATCACAAGTGTGTGCTGTAACAGGTTTAGAAGGCTCAACCATTCAAAACTGGGTAAAAAGAGGATGGGTCGAGCACCCGCGTGGCAAAAAGTATGAAGAAATACACATCGCTCGAATACTTATTATCAATGCTCTTAAGGAATGTATAAAACTTGAGCATATCGCTAAACTTATGGGTTATGTTAATGGAAAAGAGCAAGACGGTAGTGAAGCAATTATCAGAGAAAGCCAACTGTACAATTATCTTTGTGAAGCTCTAAAACAAAGCGGACAAGCAGATGACCACTCTAAGGGTGGCGTAGAAGGTGTTGTAGATAGAGTTATCAGCGACTACAGCGACCCAAATCCTAATTCAAAGGTTAGGATTCGCAAAGCACTTACGGTTATGATTTTTGCATGTGTATGTACTGATGTTAAGCGCAGAACAGAAGCGATGATGGGGCAAATATTAAAAGAAATTGATACACCAAAACCATCAACAGTAAATATTCTGCCAAAAATGGAAATACCTAAACCATCTCCTGTAGTTGAAGTGCAAGCTCCTGAACCAATCCAGGCACCTGTTTCAACACCGGTTGTTGCAACCACCGCTCCGGTACCAACACCGGTCGCTCCACCGAAGCAGTTTACTATAACACTTGAAGACCCGATAGAACCGGAACCAATTGAAAATGTTATAGAAACGCGTAAAACAGTAAGTCAGGCTTTACGTGAGTGGGATATCAGCAGTGTTGAAAAAATTATAATTGACCATAATGAAGAAACTCGTTCAGATACAGCATCCTCTGATGAAAGAAAACCGGCAGCAAAACCATGGTACGCGCGTAAAAAATAATGCTTGACTTTAGTTATTGCTAACAATATAATTGCCACTGCACTCTTAGGAGCAATATTCAATTGTGCGGTTTGCACAAATCGGAGGGAGGGAAGAAATAATGTCAGAAGTGCAAGTAAAAGAAGGTGAAAGTCTTGATAGTGCGTTAAAGAGATTTAAACGCAACTGCGCAAAGTCTGGCGTCCTCTCGGATTTAAGAAAAAAGGAATACTATCAAAGTCCCAGTGTAAAACGTCGCAAGAAATCAGAAGCTGCTCGCAAAAACAAAAATAAAAGATTTGGTTAAAAACTAAAAAGACCCGCAAGGGTCTTTTTTCATGATAATCGTATACCGCGAATGTTGCCGCCTCGTGTGCCGATTACAACATAACTTTCAAATACAGCAGGAGATGCTTCAACTGTTGCTCCTAAGTTTAATCTATCAAGGCGTTCTCCTGTTTGACCATCTAATAGATGTAAGTCACCACCAATAGTTGTAGCATAAACAATGTAACCTTTACCCTCCTCAGTGTAGACACAAACAGGTGAGCTCCATGAGTAGCTGTTTGTCACATACTCCCACATTACTTCACCGGTGCTTTTACTGATAGCAGCCAGAGTACCACGATCGACACCCGGCGTTCTTGCAATAGTAACGAATATCAAATCCTCAAGGTCATATTTGCCAAGTGCAATAGTTCCTTGCACACCCCCTGCAAGACTTCTGACAGTACGTGACATATAATCAACCTGCCATACGGTTTCTCCTGTTTTGGCATCTATTTTCCATATCGGTGTAAGAGCTGAACTATCCGCAGATGCCCGCCAGCCTGCATTAAAGCCGGTGCTTATGTAAATATATGGATGATCATCTTCAATCGAAATAACCGGTGTGTTATTTGTATCATCAAGAACATCCTTAACCCACACGATTTCTAACGTATTAAGATCAAGACAAATCAAATGTCCGCCATTATCAGCAAGAAAAACATGTCCTCTGAGTATTGCTGGACTCGCTTCAAAACCAAGCCAATATTTTCCGTTAACATGAGAACGTCTGCCTGTAAACTTCCATCTTGTAGTTTCAGGAGAAATTGTTATTGTTCCCTCCTCTATATCAAACTCAGTGTTTAAATCAAGAATGTACAAAATACCATTTTCGCTTGCATAAAAAAGTCTGTCATTTTCTGCATCTACGAGTGGAGCAGCATCAGCCGCATGCCATCCACGAGGCGCAAAACTGTCATTTCGTCCAAAAAGATGGAGTATACTACCGTCAATCAAGCTGATGATAAATATCCCGCCATTACCACCAATACTACTGGCACAAGCACCAACATATAATAGTGGATAACCTCTGGGGTCTACTCCGCCTGAACCCTTAAAGGTGATTCCAATATTTAATCTATTGCGTGTTTCCTTACCTGTTTGCAGCTCGTTAAAGTAAACATACCCATCCATTGACGGATAAATAACTTCAACAAGCTCTTCCTGCTCTTTTGCCCAATCAGACATGTTCATGATTTCACGTGTTTCTTTAGGCCAACGTACAATGCTTGCCTGCCCTGTCCAGCCATGCCCTGACCAAGTACCTCCAAAATTGGCATTTTGACTTAAAGTGCCTGTCGCTCTTGACCATACAGCATTAAACTTACCGCTACTGATATTTGCATATCCAAAGGAAGCACTGTCTCTAAAGTTGTTTCCTCGAAATGTTGTAATTCCGTCTATTTGCGAATATCTATAGCCAAAATCTAAATCTGTTGGTGATTCCTGGCTAAAACTGTTTGTAACTACACCTTTAACAGAAATTGCTGATGTTGCAACCATTATACTTGGATCTGTTTCTTCTGTTGCATAAGGTAAAAACTCCAAAAGCTCGGGAGGTGGTTCGGGAGTCGGCTCCGGCGTAGGCTCCGGTGTTGCTTCGGGCGTTGGTATGGGTGATGGGGTAGGTTCAGGTATAGGCGTTGGGGTTGGCGTTGGAGTGGGGGTTGGTGTTGGAGTGGGGGTTGGCTGCATTGATAAGGTTGATTCATCAACAAAAAAGTTTAAACCACCACCGGATATAATAATAGTAAATCCTGATGGCATTACTAATATAATACTAACAAGTGTGATGAAAATAATTATGTGTTTTACGACTTTCATAAATGAAATCCCTATATTATGTATAATTTCAGGTGTTTATTACAATTTACTTAAAATGAATATGATTATTTATATGCTCACTGCAAAAACAATGATAACCGTCACATTGTGAGCAATATCGAAAATCCATATTCGGATAATCAACATCAGTTTTACCGCAAACAGCACACTTGTGTCGATATGGCTTATCTGCAAGGTCGCGTTTTGCTTGTTTAGCTGCTTTTTTGAAGTTTATAACTCGTGGTGAGGTTTTTGCTTTTAATGGTCTTAGATAAATGAGTAACTCATCTCCGCAGATTAAGAAAAAGTTTAGTAGAGCAATTAATGGCATTAATGCGCTGAAATATTCTCCAAGCTGAGATGCATATATTAAACCGGCAATTATTTCATATAAAAATAATACTGCATTTGCAAGTGCAAGCCATTTAATTTTAATTGGCAAAACCAGAAACAATCTGACTGTAAACTCGGGAAATAGTGCTGCAAAGGCAAAAAACATAGAAAGATTAAGAAACATTGGTACTATATAGACTATAGTTCCAAATGCAAGGTACATAATAAATCCGAATATTATATGAAGTAATATCCCAAAAATATAATAGATAGTAAACTTTGGCACACCCCACTCACGCTCAAGGGTGCTGCCGATAAAGTAATAAAAATATAATGCAATAGCTGTGAAAAACATGTTTGCAAATCCACCACCAAGATTTAGTGGAATGAATATCCATGTTATCAAACGCCATACTTGACCTTGAAGTATCAAATCCGGTCGAAACATTAAAACACTAATCAAATCTAATGTGCCTAATATAAACACAATTGCTGTAGCAATAACAATATACAGCATTAATCTTGGTACACCAAAGTTGCGGTGCTTTTGGCAAAATCTATCAATAGAACGTCTAAAAGATTTCAATATAACCTCTTTTGTAGTTTTTTCCAGTATAACACAAAAAAATCACATTTACATTAAATTTGTGTTAATAATGTTATTACATTACTTACCAATGCGTTATTTTCTCTAATTTTTTTGCCATTTTTCTACAAAATACTTGACTTTTGGGTATTCGAGTGATATTCTCATTTAGCCGCTTTGACAGGGCTTAAATAAGTGCGGACTTTTTCCGCCGCCTATGATAGCGAGTCTTAATTAGATTTGAGGTTATATAACATGACAAGCGCAATTTTTGAAACCGGTGGAAAGCAGTACAAGGTAAAAGAAGGTGACGAGCTTTATATTGAAAAGCTTGATGCCGAAGACAATGCAAAGGTTAAATTTGATGCTGTATTAGCAATCTTTAATGAAGACAGCTCAACAATTGGCTCCCCTTATATAAAAGGAGCAACTGTCACAGCAAAGGTTATCAAAAGCGGAAAAGCTAAAAAAATTATTGTTTACAAAATGCTCCGCAGAAAAGGTTATCGCAGAAAACAAGGACACAGACAACCTTATACAAAAGTAATTATTGAAAAAATATCACAAAAATCTACTGAGAAATCAACAGATACAAAAAAAGAAGCTGTAAAGGAAGTTAAAGAAACTGCCAAAACCACAGAAAAAGTAGAAAAAGTAGAAAAAGCACCGGCTAAAGCTACTGCAACAAAAACAGCAACCGCTAAAACAACAGCAACAAAAAAAGCAACAACCAAAACTGCTGCTAAAGCTACAGATAAGAGCAAGGAGGACTAATATAATGGCACATAAAAAAGGAGTAGGTTCAACAAAAAACGGACGTGATAGTAAATCTAAACGTCTTGGAGCAAAAAAATCAGATGGTCAGTATGTTCTTGCAGGTAATATACTTGTAAGACAACGCGGAACAAAAGTACATCCGGGTACAAATGTTGGTAAAGGCAGTGATGATACTCTATTTGCTACAAAAAGCGGCAGAGTAAAGTACGAACCAATGGGACGCGACAGAAAATGCGTATCTGTATATGAGGAAGCAGTACAATGAAGGTAAAAATTACAGCGGATAGCACTTGCGATTTACCACAAGATATAGTTGAAAAATATAACATTGGTATTACACCGTTATATATAATTATGGATGAAAAACCATACAAAGACCGTATTGAGATAAGTGCTGCTGATTTGTTCGAGTATGTTGAAAGTGGAAAGGGTATAACACGCTCAAATGCAATCAACATTTCCGAATACCAAGAGTATTTTTCTGAATGGTTAAAAGAATGTGATGCTATAGTTCACATCAGTATAAGCAATCATTTCTCTGCTTGTAATCAAAGTGCACGTATTGCTGCTGAGGATTTTGATAATGTTTACATTGTTGACTCCTTAAGCTTATCCTCCGGTAGTGGTTTACTAGTACTTGATGCGGCAATTATGGCAGATGAAGGCAAATCTCCCGAGCAAATAGTTGAAAAACTTGAACAGTTGATACCAACTGTAGAAGCAAGTTTTGTAATTGGAACACTAAAATATCTCCACCTTGGCGGACGTTGTTCAGGTCTTGCTGCTCTTGGTGCCAACATTCTAAAATTAAATCCATGCATTGGTGTAATAGATGGAAAAATGGAGGTCGTAAAGAAATACCGCGGAGTTTTTAGAAATATTATTTTACAATATGTTGAAGACAGATTAAATGAATCTCGCAATGACATTGATACCAGACGTATTTTTGTAACCTACCCTCCCGGAACGCCTGAAGATATTGTAAATAGTGTTGTTGAGAAAGTTAAATCTTTACGAAGTTTTGATGAAATAATCTGCAATGAAGCCGGTTGTGTTATATCAAATCATTGCGGGCCTATATGTTTAGGTATATTATTTTACAGAAAATAATATAAGCAATTAAAGATAAAATCGTCAAGTTGCTTATAAACAACTTGACGATTTTTGGGTTAAACGTGCTTTACTCTTCGAAGTCGGAGTTTATTAACTCACATAACGTATCAACGGCTACGACTTCATCTGGACCGTCTGCAATGATGCTAATTGTTGCACCCTGCGCGACTCCAAGCGATAGTACACCAAGCAAACTTTTTGCATTAACTCTACGTTCGTCTTTTTCAATCCAAATACTACTTCTGTACTCATTCGCTTTTTGAACAAGAAATGTTGCGGGTCTGGCATGAAGACCAACGGGTTTCATAATTGTTGCTTTCTTATCGTACATCTTTGTTACTCCTCCCAAGAAGTGATAATGATAATGTATCAAAAACAAATCATTTCGTCAAGAGTTGATTTTGTGTAAATTAGAAAGGAGGTACAGTCCAATGGATAATGTTAACGAAAAAATTGATGAAGTAAATGCTGTGACTGTTAATGAATCTGTTGTGTTGAACCTTAAACTAAGGGACATAGTTGCTCTAAAGCAGATACTTAATAACGCAAGTGAGCTAGATTTGTTAAACACAATTCATGACTTGTCAAATGAAAATCAAGTGTTAATATACCGCTTACTCTCAAAGGATAAAGCTTTATCTTTATTTGAGCACTTAGATACAGCCGATCAAGAAAAGTTAATACATTCATTTACAGACGAAGCTGCTATTGAGATTATAACAGGTCTTGAGCCTGACGACCGTGTTCGCTTGTTAGATGAGCTTCCGGCAGCAGTGGTAAAAAGAATGTTAGCCGCTCTTTCTCCATCGGAAAGAGAGGTTACTAACTTACTGATGGGATATGAAGAAAAAACAGCAGGCCGTATTATGACCCCTGAGTATGTACGGCTTCTAAAAATCATGACCGTTGCAGAAGCTATAGATAGAATTAAGAAAACTGCAAAGGATAAGGAAACCATATACACACTTTATATAACAGATGATTCAAGAAGGTTGGATGGTGTTCTTTCTTTACGTGATTTATTATTTGCTGACCCTAATGATAAAATAGAAGATATAATGGTAACAAATCCGGCGAAGGTATCTACTGATGATGACCAGGAGGAAGCAGCCCGCCTTTTGCAAAAGCTTGGATTATTATCAGTTCCTGTTGTAGATAAAGAAAACAGACTTGTCGGAATTATAACTGTTGATGACGTTATTGATATTATTAAAGAAGAAACTACAGAAGACTTCGCAAAAATGGCTGCTATTACACCGGTTAATAAACCGTATAACAGCATGAGCATAATGGATATTGTTAAAGCCAGAAGTCCTTGGCTGCTTATTTTGATGATTTCTGCAACATTTACACACATGATTATAGAGTCATTTGAGGGTGCTTTAGAAATTTATCCTGTGCTATATGCCGCAATCCCAATGCTTATGGACACAGCAGGTAACGCCGGCGCACAATCTTCTACAACTATTGTACGTGCTATGTCACTACATGAAGTCAGATTAAGAAATCTTTTCTCAATAATATGGAAGGAAATCAGAGTTTCTGTCATCTGCGGTGTTATTTTGGCAATCGTTAATTTTGGCAGAATGTATTTACTATCAGGCACATCACCGGAGGTTGCAGTGGTTGTTAGCATTACGTTGGTTCTGACTGTCTTTGTTGCTAAGACTATAGGCAGTGCGTTGCCTATGCTTGCCGAACGGGTGAAGCTTGACCCTGCTGTTATGTCCTCCACTGTTGTTACTACGATAGCGGATGTACTTGCTCTAATTGTTTACTTCCATATAGCAAGAGTATTATTAGGTATATAAAGAAGGTATTATATTTTGTTGTTACTGGCAAAATACTGACAATTTGCAATTATTCAATAACTAAAAACCTCCTAACTATTACGGTTAAGAGGTTTTTCTTTGGTGGGAACAACTGGGCTCGAACCAGTGACATCATGCTTGTAAGGCATGCGCTCTCCCAGCTGAGCTATGCTCCCATGTCAGCACGAGCAATTATACTAAACCAAAAAACACTTGTCAATAAAATTTACCAATTGTGTAACAATTTTTGTATCACTTTTTCTCGTCTAAACGCTTAAAAATAAACTCATAACTATCTGCACCGTAGTGTAAGCTCCTGTTTACGCGGCTTATAGTTGCACTGGATGCTCCTGTTTCTTTTTGAATCTCACTATAAACAAAACCTTCATTTAACATTCTGGCAACCTGAAATCTCTGCTCTATTGTACGAAGCTCTGTCACTGAGCATAAATCATCAAAAAATCTTATACATTCATCTAATGATTCCAATGAAAGTATAGCTTCATACATCTCAATATGCGGGTCTTTTTTTGGATCTTTTATGTTTCTTGCCATAAACTCTGCCCCTATGTAGACTTAAACGATTTAAGCAATGTATTTTTATCAAGAAATGTTAGAGCAGAAAATGACTTGTACATTTCATAATCAAACTCTTTTGTTAATGCCAAAGCCTCGCGGAAATCTAAATCTATAAATCTATCACCACGCATAGCAATAACACAAGATTTTCTACCTGCTGCCAAGAGTGTAACAGCTTTAAACCCCATACTTGTACCAACAACTCTGTCACGTACATGCGGCGAACCACCACGCTGTATGTGACCTAAGGCTGTAAATCTTGTATCTATGCCGGTGCTTTCAGAAATCTTTTCTGCAACACCAAGACCCGGCTCAGCACCCTCCGCTACAATAACAGTAAAATTATTCCGTCCGGCGAGACGTGCTACACGGATTCGCTCAACAACATCTTTTTCAAAATCATACTCGACTTCGGGTACAAGAATAATCGTTGCACCTGTAGCAATTCCCACACCAAGAGCTAAGTGCCCTGCTCTACGCCCCATAACCTCTACCACACTGCAACGCTCATGTGATTGCATCGTATCATTAAGTCTGTCAACTGCATCAACCGCTGTGTTACATGCTGTATCAAAGCCAATTGTATATGTAGTACATCCTATATCATTGTCAATTGTACAAGGAATACCAATAACACTGATGCCATGTTGAGTAAGATCCATAGCACCACGAAACGTACCGTCTCCACCTATAACTACAATACCTTGTATTCCCATGTGGTTGCAGGTATCGGCAGCTTGCTTCACACCCTCCGGTGTATTAAACTCTGACGAACGTGCAGTGTAAAGCATAGTTCCGCCACGTCCGGTAATTCCTTTTATTTGTGCTAAATCTAAGTTAATAAAGTCTCCTCTTATTAATCCTGCATACCCGTGTTTGATACCAACACAATCAATTCCAAGACATGAGGCGGTTCTAACAACTCCTCGAATTGCAGCATTCATACCCGGAGCATCTCCACCTGATGTTAAAACACCAATTCTGTTCAAAGTAGTTGTTTTTGACATAAACCTATCCCCTTTTTTTTATTACTTAAATAATATCATATCCTTATCATAAATTGCAATGCGTTTCATTTTTATCAAATCAGGTGTTGGTACATCATTATTTTCAATAAATACTTGTACTATGTCATTATAACCTATTGTCGGGTTTTGTGCAGACAATTTTGCTGTCATTACTATATTTTCTTCGCAAGAAAAATTAACATCTTTGATAAATGGTGCAATGTCTGTGCTTTTAATTCCACTTTTTGATTTTTTATTAATAATCAAACTATCTGCACTAAAAGTTTTAAGCAATTTTTTAGAATATTTTGCTTTTTCATCATCATTAAAATCATATATAAACTCGATAGTAACATCAACCCATTGTATATTGCTAAACTTTCGAGCAGAAATATATGTTCTGTGAATTTCCACACCATCAGGCATAAAATTATTAATGTTTTTTGGTAAGCTGTTACCGGTTAGCTCAACATCCAACAGCTCACATTCACTTTCAACACCAACAGAAAGAGGCAGTGCAATTGAAATATAAGGGTGCGGATTAAAACCCTTTGTATAAATAAGCTTAACACCTGCTCTTATTAACGAACGTTGAATTGTTGACATAAAGTCAAGGTGTGAAATACACGCTGCTTTATCCTTTTTTGAATACAAACATCTAATCCTATACATACTAATCCCTTACTGCTATAAAACTCCAAGGTAGTGTTTCGTTTTCTTCGCGTTTTCTTGTAGCGTAATCGTCAATGTTTAGGTTACATTCATCAAAAGCATTAAGCCATGTTTGAAGCGAAAAACACTCACTCCACGAGTCAAAACGCGCTCCACCTCGCCATGCTGTCTCAATTACTGCCCCAAGCCCCTTATCTCCACGAGACAAAGCAGCTTCAATATATCCTTGATCCGGTGAGTGCCAATTATATGTTATCATTTTTGATTGAATCGAATTTTTTATGATACTAACACGTCTTAAATACTCTTTAACAGAAATTTGCTCTTCTCTTTCAAAGGGAGTATGTGGTTTTGGAATAAAACAAGATGTAGAAAGTGTTATTCGTACTCCCCTTTTTTTATTGTTTGTGTATTCTCTCCATGTATTTAAAACATTATGAGCAACCTTAGCGATTGCAAGAACATCATCGTCAGTTTCTGTTGGCAAACCAAGCATAAAATAAAGCTTAACCGAGTTCCATCCATTTTCAAAAGCAAGCTTACAAGCGTCTAGCAGCTCACCTTCGGTAATATTCTTGTTTATATATTCTCTTAACCTTTGACTACCTGCCTCCGGTGCAAATGTAAGGCTTGATTTTCGCACTTTTTGCACTTGTTTAAGTAATTCTACATTAAAATCACTAGCTCTAAGTGATGGTAAGGATAAGCTTACTTTTCTGGGTTCGCACCATTTTAGCAGATTATCACATAATTTTGATAAGTCTTTATAATCCCCTGTGCTAAGTGATAAAAGACCAATCTCATCATAACCTGAGTTTGTAATTTCTTCTATTCCCTGCTTGGTTAAAGTCTCAACTGAACGTGATCTAACCGGATGCTCAGTAAAACCGGCTTGACAGAACTTACACTTATGATAACATCCACGAAATAATTCTAATACTGCTCTGTCATGCACTATACTCATTGACGGGACAATTGTTCTTGTTGGGAAAAACGCTGTGTCGAGGTTTTTCACAACTCGTTTTGATATTGTTGTATTAGTTTTATCATGTATAAATGGAACATAAACACCATCCAGTATTGAAGATTTTTCTAAGAATTTTGTTTTATTTGCTTTACTTTCTTTATCTACTTTTAGGTCATTATATAGATTTATTAATTCAACTATAACCTCTTCTCCGTCACCTATAACAAATAAATCTATAAAATCTGAAATCGGATTCGGGTTTAATGAGCATGAACCTCCGGCTATAACTAACGGGTTTTTTTCGTTTCTTTCGTTACTTCTTAGTGGTACACCTGCCAAATCAAGCATGTTTAGCATATTTGTGTACGATAGCTCATATCCAAGTGAAAATGCGATAATATCAAAATCCTTTATTGCATCATAGCTTTCAAGTCCATATAGAGGTATGTTATTTTCCCGTAATTGCTCCTCCATATCAGCCCAGGGAGAAAATACACGCTCACACCAAATATTCTCTATATTATTTAACACGCCATAGATAATACGCAAACCTAGATTTGACATGCCAATTTCATAAACATCAGGAAAACAAAGGGCGATTCGTACATCAACCTTTGTTTTTTCCTTGATTATTTGATTGTATTCACCGCCTGTATATCTAGCAGGTTTTTGAACCTTGGCGAGTATTTTATCAATTGCTTCCAATTCTAATTATCGACTCCGTAACTAAAGCTTTGAACCTTGGTGCTGCTGCATCAGCCATTTCTTGCACTTCATCGTGAGTAAGCGGTGTTTTTGAAATTCCTGCAGCAAGATTTGCAATGCAGGATATTCCGCAGACGTTTAATCCCATGTGATTTGCTGCTATTGCTTCACAAGCTGTACTCATTCCGACTACATCTGCTCCCATAATACCAGCGGCTTTTATTTCTGAAGGAGTTTCAAAGTTTGGTCCTGAAAACTGTGCATAAACTCCTTCCAGTAGTTTAATGTCTAAGGATTTTGCGGCTGACAGTATTTTTTCACGAAGATTTTTCTTATAAATCTCGCTCATGTCAGGAAATCTTGTGCCTAATTCTTCGATGTTTTCACCAATAAGCGGTGACGGTACATTATACATAAACTGGTCACGTATAAGCATAAAGTCGCCTGCCGGGATTTCAGGATTTATACCGCCTACGGCATTTGTAAGAAATAATGTTTTTGCTCCAAGTAATCCCATAAGCCGTATTGGCAACACAACATCACTCATTGGATAACCCTCGTAATAATGAACACGTCCCTGCATGATTACAACCGGCACATCCTTTACATGTCCAAATACAAATCTTCCCTTATGACCCGGAACGGTGCTAACCGGAAATCCTGATATTTCGTTGTAGTCAACTGTGGCTTTTACATCAATTTCATCTGCGTAACCACCAAGCCCCGAACCAAGAACCAATGCAATTTTTGGCTCAAAGTCTGTTTTTGCTCTTACTTCTTTTAGGCATTTTGTCAGCTTTTCGTATACTTTGTTCATAAGTAGATCTCCTTTTAATGTAAGTCATAAATTATTATATACTAAGAGATGGTCGGAGTGAAGGGACTTGAACCCTTGGCCTCACGGTCCCGAACCGTGCGCGATACCAAACTTCGCCACACCCCGACGTTGGTTTATACCACTTCTTAAAACTTAGTGCCTAAGTACTACATAAGCGCTTTAATCAATTACGACAATGGAGAACCGCAATAGTCGCAATATTTAATTATGCCTATTTGTTTTGTACCTAATGCACCACAACCGGAGCATGAGTATATTTCAACCCCGGATTGATTTGTAGATTGTGGCATTACACCGGCAATAATAATTTCATTTGTTTTGTTGCTTATTGATGCATTGGAAAAGAATCTTTTATTAATCATTGTCAGCAAATCTTTTTTCACAAAATCAACAGGTTTTTTTGTGATAGTAGCTATACTATCTATTGAGTTTATTTGTTGATTTGAGATTAGGAAAACGTATTTTTTGAAACGTTTTATCCGTCGCTTAATTTGTATTCCTTTTATAATTAAGGATACTCCCACAGCAAGAAAGAAAAAAGCTATGAACAATCCGACACTATCGGCACCTTGACCTAACTCAAGTAAAAAACCAATAAAACCAAATATCCCAAATGTATACCCAATGATACTGGATATTTTACCTGAAAATGCACTCATAACAACTTTTACTTTTGAGGTTTTCATGCTAGAAGCTTCCTCTTTTCGGTTCTTTTGTGCCAATTTTTGTCATATCTACTTCATTTCGTCTTGCTATACCTCGTGACCAAGTAAAGATAGAAATTGCTGCAATAACAAACAGAGCAATAATAGCCAGCTCTATTAATATGAATGTTTTTAAGTGTTCTTCAAAAGAAGCGGCAAATAACACACTAACTAATGTAATAATAAAGTACAAAGATAGAGCAACAGAGAAACCTGCTCTGACAAAGAGTGTATTGTGCTTTTCTCCTGTAAACCTAAGACTGATTAACCCTGCAAATAATGTAACCTCTGACAGCAGCAGGAAGGACAATGCCCATATATTCACTACAGATTTCTCAATCTCTAAAAGAAAGAATGTAGCTAACGTAAATGCGATTACAATTATGCCAATTAAACTTATCGCAATAACACCATTTTTGCTTTGCATCATAAATCCTCCTCAGTTTTAATTCCGCACTCGGGACAGAACTTGTGACTATCGTCTATTTGTATTCCGCATCCACTGCACTTTTTAGCAAAGGATTCACCACATTCGGGACAGAACTTTGCATTTTCATTTTCAATTAATATTCCGCATTTTGGACAAGGTTTTGGTACTGTTTTTTCACATACCGGGCAGATAGTTACATCCTTTTTCATATCAGCACCGCAAAAATAACAAGGATTATACGCATTACTGCATGAGGGGCAGAACTTATAATTTTTTGAAAAATCTGCACCACATTCGCTACATATAGTTACATCAATCTGTTGCGGTTGCTCAATTATCTGTATTTCTGTTCCGCATGAAGGACAAAAACGAGCAATCATATCGACCTCGGCATTACAACTCTGACATTTTTTCATCTCTGACGTATTGATGTTTTGTGCTATTGTACCCATTTGTCCACCCATTGTACCACCAACTCCCATACCCATACCTAAACCAATACCTGCACCCATAAGTCCGGCTTGTGCAGACCCGGGGTTTGTAGCAGCTCCTTCGAGTGTATCAAATGAGCGTTCTTGAACAAAGGTATAACCAACAATATCCATTTCTGCTCTTTTGGATAAAGCATCCTTTAGCTTCATAACAGCAGGGTCATCCTCCGGAACGTTGATATCCTTAACATAAAAATTAAGTAGATTGATACCATACTCAGCCATTGTTGGTGCAATTCTTTCCTTTAAAAACTCGGAAAGCTCTACTAAATAAGCGTTCATCTCAAGGATACTGATGCCTTTTTTGATTAAATATGATGAAATAGAATCCTTAACCTTAGTTAAATATAATCCCCTAAAGAATTTAACAATACTGTCTTTATCAAGTACAGGTAATGTTCCAACTAATTTGGTTAAAAATTCCTTTGAATCATTGATTTGAATACCAAATTGTCCAAATGAACGTACAGGTATAAAAATATTATATTTGGGATCTTGTAATTGAATCGGAGATTGTGTTCCCCACTTTATTTCTAAAGAGTGGATTTTATTAATATACCAAACCTCCGCAGCAAATGGAGAACGCCCACCGAATGGCAGGTTTACTATTTTGTTTAGAATTGGAATATTGGCAGTAGACAATGTATGCCGTCCTGCTGCAAAAACATCCAGTGCCTGTCCACCTTTGAATAAAACAACCTCTTGTGATTCGTTAACAATTACTTGTGTCCATGTACCAAGCTGTTCATTTGGATACTTCCAAGCAAAAACATCAGGCCCGCCGTTATATTTTATTACATCTACAATTGCCATAACCTAACCGCCTTTCTCCTTTATGATTCATTTTACTACGTATCTATCTTTGGTGTAAAGTATTTCATCAGACAATGCCACAGTTCTTGAGAAGTAAATGGTTTACCTAAACAATCCTCCATACCTGACTCTTTATATACCTCTGATGCTCCTGTCATAACGTTAGCTGTTAGGGCAACAATTGGTAAATCAGGGGCAAGCTCAAGTATTTTTGGAGTAGCTTCAAGGCCGTCCATCTCCGGCATGTGAATATCCATAAATACTAGGTCATATAGTTTTTCGTTATTTTCTACACGAGAACGTACCATATCAACAGCAACCTTGCCGTTTTCCGCAACCTCTGTTTTTAAGCCAACTCTTGCCAGATGTTCGCGTATAACCTCTTGATTCATCAGGTTATCTTCGCATAGCAGCACTTCACCTTCAAATGTTGGTTTCTTGAGATTTTTGTAATCAATATGTTCAATTTTACTGGTATCGGCGTTAACACTCACCGCATCAAATGTTAATGTAAAGCTAAACTTGCTTCCGACTCCGGGCATACTATCAACACATAACATACCACCCATCTGTTCGATGATGTTTTGTGATATTGCAAGTCCTAAACCACTACCGCCGTATTTTCTGGTTGTACCTGTTTCTGCTTGTATAAACGGTTCAAAAATTGTTTCCAATTCCTCCGGATTTATACCAATTCCACTGTCTTTTACTTCAAAATACATAGTAACTGTGTTTTCTGTTGAGTTTTTAACAATGGCTTGCATTTTGATCAAGCCTGAGTTTGTAAACTTCACAGCATTTGACAGAAGATTTACTAATACCTGTCTTAAACGTGTCGGGTCACCATATAGTTTTTTACCCACAGATGGTTCGGCGTAAAAATGCATCATTAGCCCTTTTTCAGCGGCTTTTTGCATAATAGCTGTTCTGCATGCATTAAACATTTCTGCGAGATCAAATGGTATATTCTCTAACTCCATTTTTCCTGATTCGATTTTTGATATATCCAAAATATCATTTATAATTTGCAACAACCAATTTGAGTTTTGAATGATTTTTTCAAGATAATCGGCAGTTTTTGGAGATATACTCTTTTCGTCCATAGCAAGCTCTGAGAATCCAACTATACTATTCATAGGAGTGCGGATTTCGTGACTCATGTGTGCTAAAAATACGGATTTAGAGTCACTTGCCGCATTAGCTCTATGCAGGGCATCTTCAAGCTCTTCTTGTAGTGCTTTTAGCTGTGATATATTACTTTGCAGATTTAAGGTCATATCGTGACGTAAAAATGCATTTCCAATTAACAGACAACCCGAACGCATAATAACAGCTTCATTTTCTGTAAATACCCGTTCGGTTTTACAATCATCAAACCCGACAAATCCCCAAAACTTATTGTCGACAAAAATCGGAGCTACAAAAACAGAAGCAACATCAGCGGATTTTAAGAAGTTGTAAGTCAACTCCGACATATCCTTTGCTTTACCATTTACACACTCACCCTTAGTTAAGGTTATTTCCCAATCCGGTAGATTTGCTCTATAAGTCACATCGGTAGTAGTATGACTTAAATCAAGAACTTGAAGATAATCCTCAACCCATTGATAAAGCTGACTAAAGCAAAGCTCACCGTCTATAACATGATTTGTATAAATATATACTCTTTGGGCATTAACAGCACGAGCCATTATGCTCATACTTAGCATTAAATCATCTTCAAAATCTACTATTTCTGATTCTAAAAGAATTGAAGCAGCTTGATTCATTGCGTTTAGTAGTTTATCACGGTGCTGTACCTCACTTATCATTTGCTTGTGTGCATTTATATCCTTGGAAATAATGTTCCACGATAAAACAGTTTCTCTTGCCAGGTCACCAATTTCATCATCTCTGTCAGTTCCGTATAATGTATCAACATTATGCTCCGCCAATCCGTTTGTTAAGCGGTGCAAGGGTCTGAATACAAGACGATTTATCAGTAATGAACTAAACAGCACATAAATAATAAATATTATAATCATTGCTATTATCGGAGGAATTGTATCAAAAACACTAAAAAGCGAACCTGAGCTGTATGAAATAACTGCCAGCCAGTTAGTATTCGGTATTGGTGTAATTGCAATATACTGATAGTTAAGCCACGGAGAAACTCTGATAATCTCGGGTTCTACCCTTCTTCCATAAAAAACTGCCGGATTTTCAAGATATTTATTAAGTGCTTCAATAAATAATCTGTCATTTTTTAGTTCAAAAATATGTGTCATCTGGCTTGCATCAAAAACATCAAGACTACTTAGAATATGACTGGCATCAGGTACTGAACTATCCACTTGAATAATTCCTTCATGGTCAATTATAACTCCCCAAACATCATCATTGTCAAACTGACCAAATAAATCATCAAAAACCACATCAAATGGAATAGCAGATGAAAATACACCAACAATTCTATTATTATCTCTTACAATATGGTCAATCCATATACTTATATCCTCAGAGCTTTTTACTGTATCAAGCTTTAGAATATAATCAAAATCTGATCTTATTGCATCAAAAAACCATTGGTCATATTCACCGATTGGTGACATAACATGATAATGTACAAAATCCTCAAGCTTTGTGCCTCTTTCGATTGCAAACTCGTGTAAGGAATCAAAAATACCAAAATATAAACCCTGCATTTGGAGAACATCTGCAAAAAACATCATTCTATTAAAAGCAGCTTCCCTTTTTTCAGGGTTATCCTCATCAGCAAACCACGCAATTATCTCAGGTGATGTTGCAGCTTGACGCACAAGTGAAATCTCGGTACTTAAATGTGAGCTTAGTATATCTGCTGTTTCTGTCGCATAAAATCGAACATAATCCGCAGACGCATTTGTTGTCAGATTATAAATCATTAGAGAGCAGATAATTGTGTTTGCAAGTAATACAAAAGAAATTAATATAATACTTCTGTTACTAAAACGTTTTGCCAATTTACCTTTAATTTTTTTACGCACTGTCCTTATACCTCACTACCGGTTTATAATGTTCGAATATTAAAAAATCATTCTTTTCTTCCAATAACTTTATATCATCGCTTGGTTTAACAGTCCATACTGCACGTTTTGGTCTAAATAAATAACATAATCGTACTGTCCATGAGCAAGGGTCATTACTATATGCTATATAATGCGGCCGTGATATAAAGTTTGTTAATAAATTTCCTAAACAAAATGCCAGCATCCTGGATATACCAATATAATCTTGCGGTTTTCGTGCGAGTTGACCTCGAAATACCTCAGGAGCGTTTTTTCTAAACCATTTTACTACTCTGGGGTCAAAGCTTTCTATACACCAGTTTTCACCATAGCTTTGCAAAGTTTCCAATATTTTTTCGCACAAAATTGAATTTTTTTCTGCACCTGCTGATTTTATTTCAACAATTACAGGGGTATCTCCAAGCACATCCATAACTTCTTTTAAGAGTGGTATAGTTTCCTCTGTGTTAAATAATGAAAGCTGTGATAAATTTTTAACATCCATACCATTAACAGGAGCGTGAACACCACAAGCACGGTCAACACTATAATCATGGAACACAACAAGCTGTTCATCCTTTGTTAGCTGTACATCAATTTCTACTCCATATCCTGCCTTACGTGCTTCCTCAAAAGCATGTAAGGAGTTTTCCGGAATTGATTGATCCTCAGTATATAAACCTCTATGAGCAAAGTTTACACCATAAAACACTGTTGCAACCTGCTTAACCTTTGTTGACATTTTTCCGGGTGCTACACATATAACTACTACAAACTTAACGAATACCACTACACCAATGGCACTGCCTGACAGAATTAACCAATACATTTTTTACCTCTAAATCCTTATATCTAAATAATAAATATCTATGTTTATTTGTTTTAGTCCAGCGGACCTGTAAATATCATTCCAACTATTATACCAAGAAGTGCGAACAAAGTCGGCATTTTTGTTTTACTTGTAACTATTGATTGCGGAAGTATCTCTGCAATAACTACATAAAGCATTGAACCGCCGGCAACAGAAAACGATAATGCCAGTGCAAAGTCTGAAATACCACCTATCAAAACACCTGCAATTGCTCCAAAAACAGTTGTTGCTCCAGCCATCAAGGTTAGCGTTAGTGTCTTAAATCTCGACAAACCACCTGCTATAAGAGGTGCGGAAATTGCCATTCCCTCCGGTATATTATGGAGTCCGATAACAATAGCTAATGTAATTCCAAGTGTTATATCATGGTAACCTGCGGCACCCATCGCAAGCCCTTCCGGTACATTATGAAGCCCGATCGCAAATAGCATTATCATACCTGAACGTATCATTGTGCTTTTTTTTGCGATTATATCATTAGAGTGAAAGAAATCAGCATACGACTCGTGTACATCACTTTTCCTTTTTGCCGGTTTATCACGTTTATCCATATATATGTCGAGAACCCACACAAGTAATGCTCCAAATATAATTCCAAGGATTGAAATCAAGTATCCCGAATGGTCAACAGCTACAGGTATTAACTCTAAAAAAACGATACTTATCATTACACCGCCTGCAAAGGACAGTAAAATACCAATCATTTTTTCCATGTGACCACCTATAAAAATGGTCAGAACACTTCCAAGTCCCATTCCAAAAACACCTGACAAAAGACTTAAAAGAATAATGTTCAAATTATTTCCTCCATGTCGCTAAAATTGCTTAACTTCTAATAATAGATATAGACGATAGTTTAACACATTTACAACTTAATATCTACTAGAATATTAAAGATTTTTGTATTAACTACCGTGATGAGCGGAATCTGATTTTTGAAACCTCAAAACCGATTATTGATAATATAACTAAAAGTAAACATATCAACATATTATCAACTCCCAGTGGAATTACAGTAAATAATTCATTAAGAACAGGAACATACATAACAGCAATTAAAATAGCTATAGATATCACTATCGATACATTCAGAAACTTATTACTAAACATATTTCTGCCAAAGCCCATAAAGCTATCCGATTTTGACGAATATGCTACTAAAAGCTCACTTGCTACAAGTGTAAAGAAGCACATACTCATAGCTATAATATGTCTTGTTGCTTCATCTGCTGTACCTGATACAAAATATCCATATAAAAATGCGCTAAGTGCTGCTAATGTGATAAATGTTGCGCGTGTCATTACTGTGCTCATCATTCTCCGGTTAATAATAGCTTCCTTTGGATTTCTTGGTTTTCTACGCATAATGCCGGGCTCTGTTTTTTCCATTCCAAGTGCAAAAGCTGGAAGTGCATCAGTTAAGAGGTTAATGAACAATAATTGCGTTGCTATAAGCGGCAGCGGTAATCCAAATAATATTGCTAAAAGCACAATCAAGATTTCACCAAGATTGCAGCTAAGTAAGTAACCAACCACTTTTTTTATGTTACCATATATTGTTCTTCCCTGCTCGATTGCACCTACTATGCTGACAAAATTATCATCAGTGAGTATCATATCTGCAACTTCTTTTGTTACATCAGTACCGGATATACCCATTGCAATTCCAATGTCTGCTCTTTTTAATGACGGTGCGTCATTTACTCCGTCTCCTGTCATTGCCACAATGTTGTTTCCTGCTTTAATTGCAGCAATTAAACGCACCTTATGCTCAGGAGAAACCCGGGCAAATACATTTACGGTTTTCACTTTTTCTAAAAGCTCTTCATCAGTTAGTGCATTTAAGTCATTCCCGTCTAAAACCTCTGCATCATCTGTGATAATTCCTAATGACCCGGCAATAACTGCCGCAGTAATTTTATGGTCACCTGTTATCATCTTAACATTTATTCCTGCCGCATGACATTGTTCTATGGACTCTTTTACTTCCTCGCGTGGCGGGTCGATTAAACACATCATTCCAACAAATGTAAGGTCGTCCTCAACATTGTCCATAAGTGAGGCGTTATCATATCTTTTGTATGCAAAAGCGAGAACACGTAAAGCCTCCGCAGCAAGCTTTTCATTTTGTGCTAAGAGCTTTTGTTTAATAGCTTCTGACATTGGTACTATTAAGCCATCAATATAAACGCTGGAGCATCGGCTTAAAACTGCATCGGGTGCACCCTTTGTATTCATAATAACCTTGCTTCCGTCTACATTGTATGTAGACATCATTTTCCGTGTTGAATCAAATGGTATTTCTTGTATACGAAAATGTGCTTTGTTTAATACTTCTTTTTCATTACCCAGCTTTACACCAAATACAAGCATTGCTCCTTCTGTCGGGTCGCCGATTATTTGTGCTTTCTTTTTATCATACTGTGCATCATTACATAAAACACCAATCTCCGACATAAGAGAGATATTTCTTGTCACCATTCCGTCAGAGACAACATGCCCCATCGGTTTATATCCAACCCCTGTCACTTCATAGACATTCTCGGGGTCAACAACCTTTACAACCATCATCTTGTTTTGGGTAAGTGTTCCGGTTTTGTCCGAGCAAATAACTGTAGTGCTTCCAAGCGTTTCAACAGCACGTAGTTTTTTAACAATAACGTGTGATTTAACCATTTTTCGCACACCAATTGCCAGAATAACAGTCGCAACTATTGCAATTCCCTCCGGTATTGCCGCAACAGCAAGTGCTACAGAAACCATAAACATTTCTATAATAGTTTCAAACAAGGTTAAGGATGTATAGTTTCCAATTCCAATTAACCAGTATACAACACCAATAATTAATACTAATGCACATAATATTATACATAAAAGACCAAGTGCTTTAGCCATACTGTTTAGTTTATCTTGAAGTGGTGTTTTTACTTCTATTGTTTCGTTTAGAAGGCTTGCAATTTTGCCCATTTCTGTGTTTGTACCGGTTGCGTAAGCTACACCAACTCCCCTGCCGTAGGTGACTATTGTTCCCATAAATGCAAGGTTTTTTCTATCTCCAAGTGGTGTGTCGAGAGTTAAAACTATATCATCATCCTTAGTAACTGATGTTGACTCACCCGTAAGTGAGGATTCGTCAACTCTAAGATTCATTGATTCGATAACTCTTATATCAGCAGGGATATAATCTCCGGTATCTAATATAATTATATCGCCCGGTACAACATCGGTTGAGTCAATTCGTATAATCTCGCCGTCTCTTTTTACCTTTGCTTTTGGGGTTGACATGTTTTTTAACTCTTTAAGAGCATTATCAGCTTTGCTTTCTTGTGTTATGCCAATAATCATGTTTACAATAATTATTGCAATAATAATAATTGCATCCTTTAAACCATCACCAACAACAACAGAAATTACTGCCGCAGCAATAAGGATAAGCACAAGTACATCCTTAAACTGATCTATTATTCTTAAAAATATTGACCTTCTTTTTGCGGTTTGTAATTTGTTTTTTCCATACTTTTTAAGACGCTCTGCGGCATCCTCAGATGTTAACCCATAGTATGATTGCACGTTTAAATCACTTAGTATCTGTTTGGCACTAAATGTATACGCATCAAGTATCATATCTATTTCACTCGCTTTCAAAAAACCTAAAACTCCGCTGTGCCAACTGTTCGGGGAAATGGTATAACATCTCGGATATTTGCAACACCTGTTAAATACATCAACAATCTTTCAAAACCAAGCCCAAATCCTGCATGCTTAGTACCGCCGTATTTTCTTAACTCAAGATACCACCAGTAAGAATCATCGTTTAAACCACTTTCTTTAATTCGGGTTTCAAGTACGTCTAAACGCTCCTCACGCTGGCTTCCACCAATCAACTCACCTACGCCCGGCACTAATAAATCCATTGCCGCAACAGTTTTTTTATCATCGTTAAGACGCATATAAAATGCTTTAATCTCTTTGGGATAATCTGTCACAAAAACAGGCAGTTTAAAATATTTTTCAGTTAAATATCTTTCATGCTCTGTTTGTAAATCACAACCCCAAAAAACAGGAAACTCGAAGCTTTCTTTGGATTCTAATAATATATCTATTGCTTTTGTATATGTTATATGTTCGAATTTTGCATTTGCGACAAGATTTAATCTGTTAAGTAAATCCTTATCAACAAAATTATTCAGAAACTCAAGCTCATACTCACATTCTTTAAGTAGCTTATTGATAACAAACCTTAGCATATCCTCAGCAAGCTGCATATCATCGGATAAGTCGGCAAATGCAATTTCAGGTTCTATCATCCAAAACTCAGCTACATGCCTTGGCGTGTTTGAGTTTTCTGCTCTAAATGTGGGTCCGAAGGTATAAACCTTGTTAAAAGCCAAAGCATAAGCTTCTGCATTTAACTGACCGGACACTGTTAAGCCTGCTTTTTTACCAAAAAACTCATCTACATTGTCGGTTACAACATTAAACATTTCTCCGGCACCTTCGGCATCACTGCATGTTATTATCGGAGTATGGACATAAACAAATCCATTTTCTTGAAAAAATGTGTGAATAGCGTGAGATACAACGGAGCGTATACGAAATACTGCTGAAAACAAGTTGGTGCGTGGTCTTAAATGTGCAATTGTTCGCAAAAACTCCGGTGAGTGCCGCTTTTTTTGCAAAGGATAATCAGATGTTGACTCCCCTTCGACTGTAATCTTTTGTGCTAATATTTCAAATGGTTGTTTTGCTCCGTCTGTTATCTTAAATAAACCTGATACAATAAACGAAGCACCAACATTTTGCCGTACAATCTCGTCAAAATTATCAAGATTTTTTTCATCTAATACTATTTGTACACTCTTAAAACAACTTCCGTCATTTAGCTCAATAAAGCCAAACGCTTTCATATCACGTATTGTACGCGCCCAACCCTTAACAATAACCTGTTTGTCTGAATAAGCATCTGTATTCTCATATAATTTTTTAACTGTTACACTAACCATGCTACTTCTCCTGTGTTGATGTTTATGTTGTTTTGTTTTGTTAAAAAATAACACGTAAAAAAGGAGCTTTACGCTCCCTGATTTAATCGAATAGTGCTGCTGTCACCGATGGTGTCAGGTCGTCTCTAAAGTGTTCAATTAAATATTCGGGTTTGCAGCCTTCTTCAATATCGAGCTTTTGTAAAATCTCATTGTACGCACGTGACGGGAGAGCTGATAGTTTTCTGGCTGTTATTGCAAGGACAGCATCAAGCATATCCTCTTGAGTTGTACGGAGCATTTTTGTTGCTTGCTCTGCGGCTAGCTCTGTAAGCTGATTTATTCTTTGTTCTATATCCTTTGAGCCATTATTAACATGCGACCAATACTCCTCTTGCTCACGTTTAGAATACTCTGCACGAATACGCTCACATTCCTTGTTGGCTTTGATAGCGATTTCTCTGCATTGGTTTTCTGACTCTTCTTTTATATGTTGTAGTATTTTCTCAAGACCTTGCATTTTCATCTCCCTATTTTTAGATAAAAATTAATACTAATATAGTTGTGCTTTTACAAGCGGCTCAAAAACATTTCGCCCGCCACTGCGGAACTTCCCAAATAACCAAGGGTAATTTAATAAAATCGGCACATCATAATTATCAGGATTTGGATTTTCTAAATCCCATGCGCATATAAACTTTGAAAGAGATATTGTAAGGTCACGCTCATAATCATCGGGTACCCACCCTGCTAATATATATGTGTATTGGGTTGTGAACACAACAATTTCTTCAAAGTTTGCTTCGTAAGATTCCAGCTCCATCACTTCTCTTTTAACTAATTCTGCAAGCTCCGGTGGTTCAAGCTTTACTTCAGGCTCCAGCGGTTCAAAGCACTCAAGATACATAAGCTCATTTATAACATCAGTAATATCAGAGTGTGAAATTATTAAATTGAGTTTTTTCATCGAAGCCATTAAATGTTTATTATCCTTTCAAAAATACGTTGAGCAACTGCATCAAGCCGTTTTTCAGCACGGGCACGCATAGTAGCAAGACGATTTTCAGTAGTTGAAGCAAGCTCCAAGGCTGCTTCCATAGCTTTTCGGTCGGAAGCGACCTTAAGCTGACCTATCTCGGATCTGGCACGGGCAATCGAATCAGCAACAAGCTTTTCACCGTCTTCTTTTGCTTTGTTAATTGATTCTTGCGATCTGCCGTGTACAATGAGCTTAACTTGATTTGCTTCATATTCGGCAGCCAATATGTACTTTATTGAATCGGTTGGCATAAGGTTATTCATCCTTTAATAAAGTGGTAAGCTCGTCCATAAACGAGTTAATATCACGAAACTGGCGATAAACTGAGGCAAATCTGACATACGCAACCTCGTCTAATGATTTTAATCCGTTCATTATCATCTCGCCAATGTCTGTTGATTTAATCTCACGCTCCAGTGAGTTTTGTAATTCCTGCTCAATATCATCAGCAACAGTAGTAAGCTCCGCAAGAGGTACAGGGCGTTTCTCACATGCTCTTAACATACCGTT
>JAITFS010000034.1 GCA_031281195.1 Oscillospiraceae bacterium | reverse complement strand
TTTTTTTGGAAACGAAAAATGCCGTGTACATTCAGCTTACAATGGAAGAACCGCAGGTTCTTTCCAAGGCTTCCGTTAGGAAGACTTTACATACACAGCACATATTGTGCTACACTGCCGACATGAAAATCTTGCGAAATGACCAGAATAGTCATATAATGAAGGCGAGGTATTGCATTATGCAATTGTGTACATACGATAGATATGTATACAGGGTGAGAAGTGCTACTAACCACTTCTCGCCTGCCGTCGAAATTAACGTGTCGCAAGCGACACTCTCGACGAGGCACTTTCGTTTCCTTAACAATAACTATACAATATCATGCAGATTAATGCAAGTATTTTATCAAGATAATGACCACCAATTTTATTCATACTGGATTCATGGTATTTTTATCTTTATACCTGCATCTTTAATTGTTTCGTTAGCACTTGTACGTTTCTTGATGCTACCATCTACAGTAAAAGGTCTATTCATAATTGGAGAAAACTATATTTCATGGTCGCCTTTTCCATATCTGCGAAAATAACAACCATGTTCTGTAAGTATTTCTTTTACTTTTCTTGTGTAATCTGCCATCAGGATGCTACCGCTTGAAACTTTAGTGGTCGGTCTAATTCAAAAGATAAATCTACTTCTCCTGAAAATCCTATTTCATTTAAAATATCCGGAACAGCAGTTTTCACTCTTTCAATGAGTACATCTAATGAACCTGACTCTAAAGTTAATCCAAACTCATCATTTAATGATTTTGAGTACCAAAACATTTCATCTTCGCTCCATATCAGCTTTATAATACACTTCATAATTATCCCCTTTTTTACTGAATTCATTTAATATTATTTATCTTTTATCCTAAGAGTAAGTATACTGTATTTTCACAATCTTTACAAGCTTTTTTACTAATTATTCTAAATATTTCCACAAAATTTTTCACTACACATTCCCTGCAATACCAAGCGTTTGCTCGTTTAGTCAGAGATAGTCAGAAAGTTTTTTGAAAAAATGCTTGACAAGGAAAATAAATAGTGTTAAAGTATAGTTAGCACTCAATAAAGACGAGTGCCAAAGGGTAAAAACCCTAGTAAGCAAACGAGGTTTCTAATGAATCTCAGTGAGAGAAAAAAGGGAATCCTAAGTAAAGTTGTAGAGCTGTATGTAAAGACGGCAGAACCGGTTGGTTCAAAAGCAGTAGTCGAGTCACTCGGGTCAAGAATATCCTCAGCAACAGTCCGCAGTGAAATGGTCGAGCTGGAGTCTCTAGGATTGTTAGAGCAGCCGCACACATCAGCCGGCAGGATACCATCCTCAACAGGATATCGAATATACGTCAACGATTTAATGCAAAGTCAAAATGTATCAACCGATGATGCTCACGAGATAAACAACACTCTTGATAAGAGAATCGCAGAAAAATCTCACCTGTTAGATAAAGCAAGCAACCTCACATCAAGGCTTACAACATACCCGGCTTATGCAATGACATCAGCAACCGGAATTATCACAATCGCAAGGTTTGACTTTATATATGTAGACTCAAGTTCATTTATAATCGTTGCACTTCTGAGCAATGACACAGTCAAAAACAAACTCGTGCAGCTTCTGAAACCCTGCAAACCGCAAATGCAAGCAAAACTAGTCGCAGTATTTAATGCGAGTTTCACGGGAAAGCCTGAAGAAAGCATCACACCGGCACTGATTACAGCTACAGAGAGAGCTGTGGGCGACACAACAGGGATAGTCGCAGTTATCGCAGGATTCGCAATCGAACTACTTGTAGAAGCAAAATCAATCGGTGCTCATATCGCAGGAGCAGTAAACTTACTAGATCACCCCGAGTACCGTGACATCGACAAAGCACAACGCATTATACGATATTTATCAGATGTCAAAGAGCTTGCACGACTACCTTCTCCCGATACAGCAGGTGAAATAAAAATCACAATCGGACCTGAAAACTTGGCAGACGAACTACGAGATTCCAGCGTTGTCGCTGTAAAGTATGACACAGGTGGTGACATGCAAGGGTTGATTGGAGTAATAGGCCCAATAAGAATGGATTACTCAAAGGTTGCAGCGAACCTTTCATATATCGCACAAGGGTTAAGCCTTTTACTGTCGGGTAGCGGAATATTACAACTCGATACAGCAACAAAATCAAAAAAGATAGGAGATGAAGAAGTTGGCAAAAAGTAAAAGCACGCAGGATAACGCAAAAAGCGTAACAAAAGAAGAAACAAAAACTGCTGCAAAATCAGCCGAGAAAAAAATAAAGTCGGAAGAGAGTGAACAAGAGAAATCTAATAACTCTGTAGATACAGCACAAAATAGTTCATTACAAGACGAGCTTAGAGCCGAAAAGGATAAGTACCTACGACTGGCTGCTGAATACGAAAACTTCCGCAAACGCACCGCAAAAGAACGTGAGATGATTTACAGCGATGCACGTATAAATGTAATTACAAAACTGCTCCCTGTATATGACAATCTCGAACGCGCACTTAATATGGAATGTGTCGATGCCGCTTATTATAAGGGTGTCGCGATGATAATGACACAGCTTACAGATGTTTTTGAAGAAATGGGAGTCAAATTGATTCCGGCAGTTGGAGAACCATTTGACCCAAATCGTCATAACGCAGTAATGAAGATTGAAGACCCAAATTGGGGCGATAACATCATCGCAGAAGAATATCAAAAAGGTTTTATACTAGGCGATAGAGTGATTCGTTGCTCAACAGTCGTAGTAGCAAATTAACGGAGGTAAGAAATTATGGGAAAAATTATAGGAATTGACTTAGGAACAACAAACTCATGTGTGGCAGTTATTGAAGGTGGCGAACCCGTCATCATCGCAAATGCAGAAGGAAGCCGCACAACACCGTCGGTAGTCGCATTCTCACCGGAAGGCGAGCGTATGATTGGTCACGTTGCAAAACGTCAAGCAGTCACAAACCCCGACCGTACTATTTCATCAATAAAGCGTGAAATGGGAACTGCATATAAAGTGACAATCGACAGCAAACAATACACACCGCAAGAAATATCTGCAATGATATTGCAAAAACTAAAAAGCGATGCAGAAGCATATCTCGGCACAAAAGTAACCGAAGCGGTTATCACAGTACCTGCATACTTCACCGACTCTCAACGTCAAGCAACAAAAGACGCAGGAAAAATCGCAGGTCTCGATGTTAAACGCATCATTAATGAACCAACCGCAGCAGCTCTTGCTTACGGTCTTGACAAAGAACAAGATCAAAAAATCATGGTTTACGACCTTGGTGGCGGCACATTTGACGTTTCTATACTGGAAATCGGCGACGGTGTCATTGAAGTTCTTGCAACAGCAGGTAACAACCGCCTTGGTGGTGACGATTTTGACGATTGTGTCATGGATTATCTGCTTGCAGAATTTAAAAAAGATACAGGTGTTGACCTTGCAACAGACAAAATTGCTGTACAACGTTTACGTGAAGCAGCAGAAAAAGCAAAAACCGACCTTTCAGGCATGACAACAGCAACAATAAATCTTCCGTACATCACAGCAGATGCAAACGGACCAAAGCACCTTGACTACACTCTCACAAGAGCAAAATTCAACGAGCTTACAGCAGGACTTGTCGAAAAGACAATGGGACCGGTTAAACGTGCAATAGAAGACTCAGGTCTTAGCCCAAGTGAACTTTCAAAAGTATTACTTGTTGGTGGTTCAACACGTATCCCTGCCGTTCAAGACGCTGTTAAAAAAATCACAGGCAAAGACCCGTTCCGTGGAATTAATCCTGACGAATGTGTCGCAGCAGGTGCAGCAATACAAGGCGGCGTGCTTGGTGGAGATGTTGAAGGTATCTTATTGCTTGACGTAACCCCACTGTCACTTGGTATCGAAACAATGGGTGGCGTGTGCACAAAGCTCATCGAGCGTAACACAACAATCCCAACTAAAAAAAGCCAAGTATTCTCAACAGCAGCCGACAATCAAACATCTGTCGAAGTGCATGTTTTACAAGGCGAGCGTGAAATGGCTCAATACAACAAGTCGCTTGGCAGATTCCATCTTGATGGTATCGCTCCTGCACGCAGAGGTGTTCCACAAATCGAAGTAACATTCGACATTGACGCCAACGGTATTGTTAACGTTTCTGCAAAAGACCTCGGCACAGGCAGAGAGCAAAACATCACAATAACTGCATCAGCAAACCTATCTAAAGATGATATTGAAAAGGCTGTCAAAGAAGCAGAGCAATATGCCGAAGAAGATGCAAAGCGTAAAGATGAAGTTGACACACGCAATCACGCTGATCAAATGATTTATCAAAGTGAAAAAACCCTCGATGAAATGGGCGATAAGCTCGAAGCAGACGATAAATCTACAATCGAAGCAGCTATTGCAAAAGTAAAAACCGCTCTTGAAGGAAATGACACGCAAACCATCAAGGATGCTGTATCTGAACTAGAAAAAGCGTTTTACGCAGCCAGTGAAAAGCTATACAGTCAAGTACCACCACAAGATGGTGCAAGTGGGCCTGACTTTGGCGGAACACCACCAGGCGGCGGTGACCATGCAGGCGGTGACGAGTTTTACGAAGCCGACTACGAAGTGGTAGACTAATAACAGAAATTTGGTAGGGTAGATGGCAGATAAAAGAGATTATTACGAGGCACTCGGCATTACAAAGAGTGCCTCGGACGAGGAAATAAAGAAAGCCTTTAGGCAGCAAGCTAAAAAGTTTCACCCGGACGTAAACCCGGGTAATGCCAAAGCAGAAGCACGTTTCAAAGAAATCAACGAGGCTTATGAGGTTTTATCAGATTCTGATAAAAAATCACGTTATGACCAATTTGGTCACGCAGGTGTTGACCCGAACTTTGGCGGCGGTGGCGGTGCTTATGGTGGAGGATTTAGCGGTTTCTCAGGTATGGACTTTGACCTTGGAGATATATTCGGCTCAATCTTTGGTGGAGGTGCAGGTAGAGGAACAGGACGTAGCCGTAATGCTCCCATGAAGGGTGAGCGTGTGCGTGTAAATGTCGCAATCACCTTTGAAGAAGCAGCATTCGGATGTGAAAAGGATGTTACTGTTCAGCGTATTGAAACATGCGATAACTGTTCTGGTTCCGGTTGCAAAAAAGGTACAACAGCCGAAAAATGCTCACAGTGTGATGGTCGTGGTGTTGTAGCAACTCAGCAACGTACTCCATTTGGTGTAATGCAAAGTACCTCAGATTGTCCAAAGTGTCACGGTCGTGGGAAAATTATCCACCAACCTTGCGAAAAATGTAAAGGTTTGGGAATGGTCAGACGTAACCGTACCGTAAAGGTCACAATCCCCGGTGGTATTGATACAGGGCAAACTATTTCTATGCGAGGACAAGGCAGTGCAGGTACAAACGGTGGTGAACCCGGTGATTTGTTCGTGACAGTTTCGATAAAACCACACGACATGTTCCGCAGAGAGGGTTCTTCAGTTTTGCTTGATATGCCAATCAGTTTTGTTCAAGCGGCACTTGGTGCTTCAATTGAGATACCTACACTTGATGGTAAGGTTAAGCTTAACATTCCGGCAGGTACACAAACAGGTTCAGTATTTCGCATAAAAGGTAAAGGTATACAACACATCAGAGGTTCAGGTCGTGGTGACCAATATGTAACTGTTTACATACAAGTTCCAAAAACTATGACCTCTGAGCAGAAGGATTTACTTAAAAAGTTTGCAGATGCCGGTGGTGGCAACGTAGACTACAAACGCAAAAAACGCAAGTAGTATAAATGGTACAAACTATCGCCACATGTGAGCTATTTTTCTCACATGTGGCTTATATAATGTTAGATACAACCCTATTTAGCAAACAGTATAACAATTGTATTGCTGGCATTTTTAATGTGTTACTGGTACAATGTGTTTAATATATTTTTGGAGGATTTGTAATGGATTATTTTGATGTTGTTGATAGTAGATATTCGCATAAAGAAAAGTTTTTATCTGATGCTGTTCCCCTTGATGTCCTTGAAAAGATTGCAAAAGCAGGGCTTGCAGCTCCAACAGGTATGAATAGCCAATGCGTAAAGCTTGTCATTTTACAAAATCGTGAGGAAGTTGAAGCTCTTTGCCAAGTAGTATCAACTGACGGTATGCTAACAGCTCCAGCAGCTATTGCAGTACTAACAGACACCGAAGCATACAAGGACAGTCCGTATAATTTTGAAATGGAAGATTATTCTGCGGCGGCTACACAAATGTTGCTTGCTGCAACGGCTTTGGGTTATTCATCTCTTTGGCTTGATAGTCCATATTTTAACGAAAAAGAGCAAAAAGAAGCACGAGCTGTACTCGGTGCTTCTGACAAATATCATTTAAGGGTTGTATTACCTATTGGCTTACCGGACGGAGTTGGCTCACGCCGTGAAAAGCTACCATTTAAAGCCAGAGTTTCGTATGGGGTGATGGGGAAGTAAACAATAATTATGTGTTCAAATGTGTTGCATTTGATAGCATAATGTCGTACAATTGCTACGAGGTGATAAATAATGGCTAAAACAGCGAGTTTAAGTATAAGAATTGATCCAGAAGCAAAATCAAGTGCTGATGTTATTTTTTCTCGTTTTGGTATAACGATTGCAGATGCAGTAAATATTTTCATTCACAAATCAATCATGGTAGGTGGACTACCATTTGATATGACATTGCCTAATTTCAATGAAGAAACTATAATTGCATTACAAGAAGCTCGAGATATTTCAAATAACGAAATTCAAACTAAGAGTTACTCTTCTATATATGAGATGATTGATGAAATTAATGAAGAAAGTCTGGTTGATTGATTTGTTAGAATTAAAAAGAACAACACAATTTAAAAAAGACTTAAAGCGTATAATAAGAAGAAAGCTACCAATAGATTTACTTGATGACATAGTCTTGACTTTAAGAAAACAAAAACCTCTTAATCCGAAGCATAACGACCATGCTCTTACAGGCAATTTTAAAGATTTCCGTGAGTGCCATATTTTACCTGATTGGTTATTGATTTATAAAATCGAGAAAAATAACCTCATTCTAACAGTATCTCGCACAGGTTCACATTCTGACTTGTTTGAGTAGGTTGATTTAGTGTCATAACAAGAATCCACCTACTGCTTTTTCTTAATAATCAACACCACAACCACAGCGATTGCCAGCGTGCC
>JAITFS010000016.1 GCA_031281195.1 Oscillospiraceae bacterium | reverse complement strand
CACTAACATAGTTGTCCCATTCTTCTTCAATAATGTTAAAATACCCTTCAATAATTATAGTAGTCGGTCCAGGCACTCTTCCCAATGATCGATCTGTTAAATCAACATAATGAAAGTTTACTATGTGGTTTTCATCAAAACCACTAAAAAAACTTTCCACAGAACTGAACTCTGCAGGTTTATACTCTATCATATTTCCTTTATCGTTATCCACAGTTAGCTCTATTTTGAATAAAATACTTTCTCTATCATATACTTCCATTGAAATAAGATGTTCGTATAATCCTTCATCATCATGTGTAAAATTCATGACAACAAATAAACCACCATCTATCGCATAATAAGGTCTTATCAATCCTGAACCCATTGCACCTGTGGGCTTTCCAATTTCAGATACAATGTCATTATATGTCACTCCGGCATTTAGATTTTGAAAAAACTCAACTCCAACATCTACTGCGGGATTGACCATTGTTGCCACAACTCCTCCTATAATAGTTAGTCCTCTTTGCATATCTTCATCTGTATTATCATTTTCTGTATAGATGTGCTCTAGCTGTGCTATACCATTTTCATCAAAAAAGAACACGAGAACACCGCCATTTGGTGATGTAAAATCATTAAAATACCACGAGTTGTAATTGCTATCAGTGATAATTATATTATATGTGACTGTTGTAGGTTCTTTACGAAGTGCACCGACTTCTATAAAAAAAACTATATCTGTTATTTCTCCTGCTTCTAAAGTTTTTGAAAGCCAATTAGTATCTTTCCTAATACTAAATTGTGTAATACTTACATCTGTAACATTATATAGTCGAAATTTCCACTCATACGTTGGAATAGTGCTTGCAATCGCAATGATAATATAGAAACATACTGCAATCAATAATAAAAATGTACTATATTTTTTCATCCTTAGTCCTCTTTTCTTTATCTCCTCAATCCATAGATATATCCATTTCTCCCACGTTATAATCAAGATTATCTAAGTAATTCGGTCTATTGTGTTAGTGACAAATTTGTTGTAAGATGAATATTAGTTGGTCAGGTAGTATAGATTTTTGAGGCTTGTTTTTATGACAGTACACTGTAGTGGTAAATCCTACTATGTGTTTATCACTCGCAGTTGCTTGGTGTGAGTTTTGCTCACGGAATCCAGCGGATGCCGAAGAGTCCGGGCTTTGTGTTTAACATTAGAATATCGCCTACATTCAAGCGATTAAACTCGTCTCTGCCGACCGGAACTCTTATCCGGTCTTCTGTGTCATCGAAAAAAAACTTGACTACAACAGAGGGTGGTGAGCGTGAAGAACCGGGGCTTTTACTTTCAATATATACTCTACCGGATTCCGGCTCAGAAAAGTCCAGTTCGCAGTTTACCGCAACCGTCGCTCCATAAGAGAATATGAAGACATACACCAATAGCGAAATGAGAGTGCTTTTTTTAATACCGCGCTCCCTGGCTACGAATAGCAAGATAAACGATATTATAACAGCTACAGTCAAGAACACCATCCATGTTCTTAAGTTATACACAATGGGATATAAAGTCAACGCTGTAAGTCCGAGAAACAACCCGGGTGCAAGCAATGCATTAACTAAGCTCGGTTTCGGACTGCTTCTTTCCATCTCGTCATTAACTATATGGCTATTTATTACACTGTAAAAAACAGCGATTAGGAATAGAGCAATTGCTCCAAAAGAAAACATCGTCTTACTAATCGGAGAAAATATATTAAACAGTTGAACAAGAAAAGATGAGAAATAGTATGCAAATCCGATACCATTGAGTATCTTACAAGTTTTTACATGTTGCTTCACTTTCTCCGGATACTGCTCTTCAAAATCTGCCCAATCTTCTGCGTCTTTTTGCTTTTTACGAGCTTTTTTGTCGGCCTTTGCATGCGCTTTATCGGGGTCTTTCGTGCTGACTTGAATTCCGGGTGTCTGAGTAATCTCTATGCCTTCTTTTTGTAAGCGAGAGACAAACAAATCATAGCCGATGCAAATCGATTCGACGGTGAAAAGCAACTCATTTTCCGAATAAATGGCAAGCTTCTTTTGTTCTTCATTGCCCGGTACTTGTTTTTCGATAGCGCTTTTAATCATTTTAAAGTTAAAATCTTTCGTTTTTCTAAAAGATGAACGATAACGTATTTCATTTCCGTCAACTCTTAATTCGTATGAAATACCGGCTAATGTTATAACTGCTCCAAGAAGAAAAAATAATATAAATAGAACATAGATCCACCAGCTTGCAGAGTCATTTGGAAACATAGTCATGAGTATGATAAGAGCAACCCAGAACAACATGCTAATTATTCCAATCCACATTATCAAACTGTTTTTACGAACAATAAACTGATTTTCACCCATATCTTTTTTGTTTTCCTCTCACTCAGGACAGGGGATAATCCGCTCGGTGGGGAACGGTTCATCTGTCTTCCCCTTGTCTTCTATTTAAAGCTGACTGTTTCAAAAGGACTTTCCGGATGATTTAACATGAAGTCAAGCATGTCTATAAAGTCATTAGAATCATTCCCAAAGGCAAGAGCGCGTCCCAGAATGTGGGCTGCAGTATATTCACGCCAAGACGAATAGGTTTCAGATGCACTGTCTGCAGTAGCTTTTAGATATTTCCACACTTCGTCTTCATACAAATAACCAGCTTCGATACCATATCTGGCAATAATTGCTGTTCTGCCATAATCCCAAGCTGCTAATGTGTTTATACTTGACAACTCTTCTTCAGTATAACCAAGTCTATAAATGAGCATATCCCTTGCAAGCTGATAAGCATCCAAACCATTATTTATTCTTTCGGCAAATTGCATATAAACTAAAAGCTCAAACGCATCGTCACGATATTCCTCATCAATCTCTAAAATATCCATCATTATTTCAAGTTCTTCATCCATCTGCTCAACCCGTCTTATAGTGCCGGCAAATACGTTTTCCAAACCCACGGGATCATATTCATTAAAATACAAAACCACACCATCTAAAAATTCAAAACGATGGTTAAGAACAAGTGTATGATAAATATCATTCGCTATGAGTGACTGCTGTGTTGCACTCGATAAAGATTCCAATTGTTCCAAAGCGGAGTTGCGGTCTGTTATATTCCAAAAATCCGACAGTAATCTCACTGCATGTGATGCCGATCCACCTAAAGCTAAAATACGAGGTGACTCACGGTTATTAACCATGACAAAAGAACCGAATAATAAATATCGCTCCTGCTCGGTAGTAACAGCATTTTCTCTTTCAAAAATACGCATCTCGTTTGATAGAAGTATACGTTCAATTTCTGATGGAAATGGTGTTTGTTCATCTCCGGGTGATGGAGTCAGCTCCGGTATTGTGTCCGGATCATGACTCTGTGCGATTTGATTTTCACGCTCCCCATTAGTATCTGAGTTGTTATCATCTCTTGCCAAAAAATGTGTAGTTATTTCAATACCGATGATGAGAAATAACAAAGCTAACCAAACCGCTATAGTAGAAACTATACACAGAAACACTTTGATGACTGTTGATAAGGAAGTCTTTGAAATACTTACACATAAAGCAATGCCACCGAAACCAATTAGTACCGGCAATACACCACCTAAGGCTACAATCGGAATTAGCCCGCACAGAACAATAAACACCATAACCCATGCCGGACGCTGTATATATTGTTTACCGCTTTGTAAAAATACACCATTGACTGCTACATCAGGAACACCCTTTTTAAACACAAACCGGGCTTCTTTTCCGTAAAACATGAACTTTTCGTCAAACTCAATTATTGAGCTTAAAAAACCACCTTTAATTTCAATCGGTTCTCCATTGACAGTAAGGATATGCTTTCTTTTTACCTTTTCATGCGAAAACGAATAATCGAATCCATCTATCCGGCTTTTCCACTGACTTGTTTTATACATTTCTTTTCCCCCCTAATTGCACAACCCATGAACGTTCCGACAGGACTCCTGTCATTATTATAACCTTGTTAAAACCAATACCCATTAAATAGATAATTTACCGAAGCTAAAATACCAATACCAACAAGAAAAATCAATGTGATTAAGATTGTTTTTATCACATAGTTAAAGAATTTATTTTGCATCCTATTTTTTATAGTAACAAATATATCCAAAAAATGCAATTTATGTCAAGTGGCATTTTGTTTTTACAAATAAGAAGATAGGTGTAAACAAGGGGACGGTTTATCTGTCTTCTCTCTGTCTTTGTTATTGTTTATCAGAGATAATTTTTTCTACTTCTTCAATTGAGAGTCCTGATTTTATCAATGACAAAACTTTGTCTATACCTTCTTTGAGACCTTTAATTTGTCCTTCTTTATGTCCTTGTTTACGACCTCGCTCGAGTCCTTCAATTACCCCATCCTCACGAGCTTCTTCCTGCCATATTTCCTTGGCATCATCCCAGTTCCATTCTGTATACAACATATTCTCAACCTCCGACTCATGTTTCGTTAAGTATGATGATAATATCCCTTGCTCTATGCTCCATCTGATTGTTTCTTTAATTGCGTTTACTAATAATAAACCTTTGTCAATATTTTCTTGTACCCGGTTTGTAAATATTGAATATTGATTTAGATCAACACTTTTTTGCTTTAAGTCTTCGTTAAATCCGGGATTTAC